>JAYVDU010000251.1:0-14724 GCA_043749245.1 Bacteroidota bacterium
GGTCTTTAAGTTCTGGCAGCACTTGTAACAAGGTTTTACCTTCCACATCCGTTCCTTTTCCCCAAAACTCTTTCATCAAATCATTGGCAACAGTAACCACCATATCTTTTCCCTTCATGATAGAAAAAGCAAATGGCGATTGCATAAGCATTGTATGATAGCGTTTATTGCTATCTTCTATTCTCATTATTGCTTTTTGTTCTGCTTCACGTTGCTCGGCTAATGCTTGTTTTACAATTACCTGAGCGGTTACTTCGTAAGCAATAACAGTTACACCCGAAATAGTTTCGTCGGCCTCGAGATATGGTTGATAAACAAAATTAAAGTATACATTTTCCAATTTCCCATTGCGCACAATTTTCGCTAATAGCTCTTCTCCGTAATATGGAACGCCAGTAGTATAAACAGAATTAAGCAAATTAGGGAATTCGGAATCTTTAAGTTCAGGTATCACTTCAAACAATGACTTTCCTTCTACTTCCTTGCCTTTGCCCCAAAATCCTTTTATGCTATCATTGGCAAGTGCAATTACCATATTTTTACCTTTAAAAATAGCAAAACCAAAAGGCGATCGCAGTAGCATCATATTATAACGCTTCTCGCTATCTTCTAGCTGTTTCAGCGCTTTTTTTTCAAACTCAAGTTGTTTTATTAATTCTTCATTTTCGGTAACATCCTCTACTTTTTGCATAATGTATTTTACATTATTCAACTCGTCGAGTATTGGGTAATGATGAGGTCTCCAATATTTCAGTTCAAAACCACCACCCTCTGATTCTGGTTTTTGAATATCGTATTTTATAACTGATATTATATCGTTCGTTTTATTTTTAAGAACTTGGTTAAACGAAGCTCTAATTTTCCCTTCACTATTTGCCTCCAAATCATTGGGATTACTAGGGAAAACATGAAAAATGTCTTTGCCGATTATATTTTCTCTTTTTGTTTTAGTGCCTATTAAGAAGGCATTTGACACATCTACTAAATTGAATTTTGTGTCAATTAACGCCAACATTTCTGACGACTGTTCAAACATACTTTTATAATCTTTTGTATCCATAGGTTTTGTAAATATCCGACAAAGAATCTAATTATCTTATCTTATTTTATACCTCATATAAAAGCTGAAATCCCTCTTTTGTACCCTTTTTACTTTAGAGATTTTACGACTTATCAAAATCAAACTCTAAAAAGAATTCACATTTTTATTAAATGCAAAAACGTGTAGAAAAATAATTTTTCTACACGTTTGCTTTGTGGACTTCACAGACAGAATCTCGAACCAGTTACTAAAAGACATAGAAATACTATCGAGTTTAAAACGGTACATTTCAAGCCATTAAAGAGGGTGGTTATGCATATTGTAAAATTAATTCACAAGGCAAATATCCTAATTTCATTTTATGGTAATAAAATAAAAAAGGTCAGATCTGCACTGCCTCCATCCTTTTTTATTTTAATTCAACTACTCAACTTAGCCATTAGCTTTCTAAGTCCTAATACTTCGGCTACTTTATATGTAAGACTCATAGTGACACACATTGGGCATACCCCAAACCGAAAGAAAGTTAATACCATTTTTTTGTGCCAGGGTAAATTTGCAGGAATGATAGGGCAACTTATACCATCGCCTTCATATTCTTTTATTCCCCATACATTAATTGATTCGTTACTCATGATTTTAATTTTTTTAAATTGTTTAACCAAAAAAGTGGTAAATACACATTGCCATTAAACCCATAGATAAAATGCAAAGGATAATTTTTGTTTGTTTTTTCATACGATTTAGTTTAATAAATTATCAATTGTTTTTTTCATTTCTTCGTCAGACTCAGTAATGCTTACTTGCTTTATTTGTTTGTGTGTTTTAGCATCAATAAATGTTACAATACCAGCTATATCTGATGTTTGTTTTTTGTCTTTTACCAGTCCGCAGGCTTTAAGTGCCTTCCCCATCCCTTTTCGTGGAATTGTACAAACCGCTCCATAAACATTTGCCTTTTCTAATTCTTGTTTTGATGCTTCTTTTGTTTTTTCATTTGTTAGATCATTTAAATAAATGGTTACTCCTTTTGATGCATAAGAAAATAATACTGCACCAAAGCGTTCTGCGTTTGCTTTACATACGGCACACCAATTTGCCTTATTAACTACAGCTATTAATTTTGGATTTGATGATTGTTCTGTTGTTTGCGCATAACTATTCAGTCCTGTTGCTAATAATACAATTGCAATAATTGATTTTACTTCTTTCATTTTATTTACTTTTAGTTGGTTTATATAGATTAATACCAATTCGTTCAAATTAATCACCCCTCATAAAATAAAAAAGCGAACTGTTTTAATAGCTCGCTTTTGAATTGAAAATAGTTACACAGTTTAATTTAAGTTTTCTGAGCCTCTTCGAGCTTGTTCTAAACATTTAAATTTTTGATTTTGAGCATTATGTTTATTTGTGTATCCAAATTCTTTCGTAACAGTTTCAATGTTTTTCTCATCATAAAAAATAGCTGTCAAAAGCACCTTACATTTATTAGTTACTTTCTTAAATACATTTAATGCTCTTTTAATGTTATTTTGATTAGCATCTATTTCTACCTCTTCATAATCAGTTAAATATTTCTCGTAAATATCTAATTCGATTCTCACAATTTTATTAGAATCTCGCAAACGTTTTAACCATAAATTACTACTAATAGCAAATATGTATGTTTTTAGGGATGATGTTAAATTAAAATCATCTTTAGGCACTTTTTCCAATAAAACCAAAATGGTTTCCTGAAAAATATCTTTTGCATCATCTACACTACCGTTATTTTTTGTAATAAAGTTTTTTACCGATGGGTAATAGAATTTATAAAACCTCAAAGGCTTGGTTATCCTTTGATTTAAGTCCTAAATAGGTTTCGTGGTCTGATTGATTTTCAATACGCATAATTACATTCTATGTTTCTGTTTAATAAAAAATTGGTCTTACTATTTAATACCAAATCCTAAGCTAAAATCACCCAGTCAAAAAAATATTTTCTTTCCGCCATTTTTTTAGGTTACCATTAGTGTAAATATCCTGATTTTAGTGGTAATAAAAAAAGTCGGAAAGCTCTAACTTTTACATTCAATAATTGGAGTTTCCTCTTTATCTATCTAATCAGGTATAAAACAAAAACGTGTAGAAAAATAATTTTTCTACACGTTTGTTTTGTGGTACCTCCAGGAATCGAACCAGGGACACATAGATTTTCAGTCTATTGCTCTACCGACTGAGCTAAGGTACCAACTTAATCGGGGTGCAAATTTAAGAGAATTATTTATACTGCAAAAGAAATATTAAAAAATCTTAAAATACATTGCTTAAAACAAGATTTAACTTACTTTTAACTCATTGAATTTAGTTATAGATATTGGTAACACACGCATAAAATCAGCACTATTCGCTGGTAATACGCTTTGTGCATTCAAAATAGTTGATTCTTTCGAGCAATTATTAGCAGATACCGAATTCATCAATAAGGCCAATCATGCTATTATTGGTTCAGTAGTAGAGGGGTTAGATTCCTTTATCGAACGTTTGCACCAAAAAATGCCAACTATCATTTTCAAATCATCTACTAAAATTCCTTTAGTAAATTTATACCAATCTGTCGGTACGTTAGGTTCAGATAGGCTTTCCGCAGCCATTGCATCTTATTACTTACATCCCAATAGCAATGTATTAACGATTGATGCTGGCACTTGTATAAAATATAATTTCACAAATAATCTAAATGAATATTTAGGTGGCGCTATTTCTCCGGGCATTAGAATGAGATTTAAATCATTACAATATTTTACCAGTAAATTACCATTAGTAGAACCCGATTGGTCTTACTCCGATGTAATAGGAAGAAACACTCAAAACTCTATATTATCAGGGGTTTTAAACGGTAGTGTTGCGGAGGTAGATGGTATCATCGATAGCTATAAACTTCTATATCCAGATATTTTAGTTCTTTTAACAGGTGGCGATTCGGAATTCTTGGCAAAACGGTTAAAAAATAGCATCTTTGCCCACCAAAATTTAGTTTTAAACGGACTTAACGATATTTTAAATTTTAATCTTGAATAAACCGCATCATATTTTCACTTTCAAAAAATATATTTTAGTTATTGCTTTTTTAAGTAGTAGCTTTTTTTCAGTCGCACAAATATTAACGTCGAGCCCTTATTCACGCTATGGTTTGGGCGAATTAAACCAACAAACCTTTGCCGCATCATCTGCTATGGGCGGTTCGTTCATTGCGTATCATCAAGATACGATTGCGCCGTTTTTTATTAATGTGTCTAATCCAGCAGGGTTAGCTGGCCTTAAGCTTACTACACTGGAGTTAGGTGGACAAATGCAGTTTAGCAAAATATCCAGTTCCTCCTTGTCGTCTAATAAAACTAACACTAATTTTTCATACGGATCTGTTGGTTTTCCATTGAAAAAAATAGGTGGCGGCGGTGCTTTTGGCGTGATGCCCTATAGTACCGTGGGGTACAAAATTAGTTCTAGTGAGGAGATAGCCGGTGTTGGTACCATGAATTATAAGTTCGAAGGTGTTGGTGGTATTAATAAGGTGTTTGTTGGCTTAGGTATAAAGCCTTTTCGCAGGCAATTTTCAAAATTTCAACACTCAAGCGGATACGATACAATTGTTAAATACCATCAATCACCTAAATTGAAACGTAAAAAATTTGGCAAACAATTATTGTCAGAATTAGCAATTGGAGCTACAGGAAATTATTTATTTGGAACCGTGAATCAAACAACAGATATTATGTATCCTAGTTCTTCAACTCCTTCAGGCATATATTATAATTATTTCAATAGTAAACGCCAACGCTCTATTCAAGTAAATGATTTTACATTTAACTTTGGAATACAAACAAATTTTACGATTGATTCTATTCGTTATCACGGAAAGGATACCTTGAAACAAGGACATAGAAGGGCTTTTAAGCAAAAAATAAAAATTGGAACAGGGTTTTACATCAATTCTCCCACTAATATTGCTGCGAAACAAAGTACCATTATTTACAATTACAGTGTAGATGATTTTGGTACTCAGCGACCTAAAGACACGGTAGTGAATTCTCAGGATAACAAAGGAACCATTACGTTACCTTTAGAAATGGGTATTGGACTTTCGGTAAAAAAAGGAGAAAAATTAACAATCTTAATGGACGGTGCTATTACAAATTGGAGCGGCTTCAAAATGTTTAATGCACCAAGTACAGATTTTAAAAACAGTATACGTTTGTCTACAGGTTTAAATTACGTGCCCAATAAACTTGCCTACGGATCTTCTAATTATATGAAGCGTGTGCAATACCGCATAGGTTTTACGTATAGTGATGGTTATTTAGGTTTAAAAAACACAGGTATTACTAATTATGCAATTACTGCTGGTTTAGGCTTACCGGTTGGTATTGGTCGTTTTGATGACATTGCTGTTGTAAATATTTCTGCACAATTTGGTCGCTTAGGTTCAGTCAATAATAATTTATTACAAGAAGATTATGCCCGTATTATTATAGGCTTTACGTTTAATAAACGTTGGTTTATTAAATACAAATACGATTAATACTGAGCCCATGTCAATTCTAAAAAACATAGGGTGTTTGGTTGTAGTATTGACAGTTTCATTGTTATTTTTTTCTTGCGAAACCAATAGAAATGAAGTAATGGCTATTGGCAAAAAAGTAATCATGCCTTCGCAAACAGGTAAAGATATTACACTTCTGTATTCTGATTCCACCATCTTAAAAATAAAATTGCAAGCCCCACAAATGCAGATGTATGATAAGGATGTGAAACAACGCGTTACTATTATGCCTAAAGGATTATTTGTTATTTTTTATGACGATAAAGGTAAAGAAGCAACTACCTTGAAAGCCAATTACGGCGTGCGTTATGAAGACACCAAGCGTATGGAGGTGAAATACAATGTGGAAGTTGTAAATGCAAAGGGCGATAAATTAAACACCGAGCATTTGATTTGGGACGAACAAAAAAAGAAAATTACATCAGATGCGTTTGTGAAGATTACAACTGACAAGCAAATTATTATGGGCGAAGGTTTAGAAGCCAATCAAGATTTTACACAGTATGAAATAAAACAAATAACAGGCACCATCAATATTGGCGACGAAAAATTATAAACTAAACGATACAATACTATGAATAAATTATTTAGAGCACTCGAAATTTTTTGGCTAGTTGCAGCCCTTGGTAGTGCTGGTATTGCTGTTTATTTTTTAATAATGGATAACAGGCAAGATGCTTTATATTTTTCGTTTGTGTTTTTAATTGGTTCTATCATGTATTTATTACGACGATATCAGCGTAAAAATCAGGATAAAATACGTCAAGCAAATCAAGCACTCCTTAAAAAATAAATGAGTAAAACCATTGCTATAATAGGCGGAGGCGTAAGTGGTGCTTTAGTTGTTTTAAATATTCTAAAACAAAGTAATCGTGCAACACACATCTTATGGTTTGATGCTAAAAATGCCTTTTGTAAAGGCTTGGCATATTCTACAGATGAAAATGTTCATTTGTTGAATGTAAGAGCTTCTAATATGTCAGTATTTGTTGATGAACCCATGCATTTTGTTAATTGGTTAACTCAACAAGAACTACCGTTTTCATCGCAAGATTTTGTTCCTCGTACTATTTACGGACACTATGTATTAAGTACGCTTAACGAGTTAAAAGAATCTAATACCACTGTAAAAATAACTTGTTTGGCAGAGGAGGTAACGTCTGTAACTAAAAATGGTGATGAATTCCAGATCTCTGCAAAGCAAGATAATCAGGCTCAACAAGTAGTATTAGCTTTCGGAAATTTTTTACCGGCTCATCCACGCTCTATTCACAGTGATTTTCAGCAATCGAGTCGTTATTTTCAAAATGCGTTTTCTTCGCAAGTATTAAAATATGCACTTAATCAAGCGTCTGTTGTTATTATAGGATCAGGATTAACGATGATTGACGTTGTGTTGACTTTAAAAAAACATCACTATACAGGCAAAATAACAGCCATATCACCACACGGTTATTTACCTCAGGCACATATCGAAAACACTTTGCCATCAACGATATCGTTTATTAATGAGCAGCAAACTTACACTCTGTTGCAACTATTTAGCTTGGTTAATCAGCAATTAAAGCTTGCCATGGCTAATCAATTAAGCACGCACAGTGTTATTGATTTACTTCGTCCGCACTTACAACGTTTGTGGTTAGGTTTTTCTTTAGAAGATAAACAGCAATTTTTAAGGCATTTACGTCACAAATGGGGAGTGGCAAGGCACCGAGCAGCTAGTAAAAGTATGCAAGTTGTTAATGAGCTATTATATACTAAACAGTTGGAGCTTATAAGAGGTCGTGTTTACGATATTAAATCGCATGAAAACGGTTTTGATATTCAATATGCTAATAGGCAACAAGCGTTTAACCATTTAAAGACTTCTGTTTTAATAAATTGTACGGGTCCTGAATCGAATTTTGAAAAAGTAGAGATTCCTCTGATTAAACACTTATTAAAAGGCAACATTATTTGCGCAGATGGGTTAAAATATGGTATTGAAGCCGCTGTAAATGGACAAATAGCGCCAAATCTTTATACAATTGGTCCGCCTCTTAAGGGAGTTTTATGGGAAAGTACCGCCGTGCCTGAAATTAGGGTACAAGCCCAGCAATTAGCGTTATTGCTTGTGTGATAGATAATTTAAGACCTTCAATGTTTTTGAAACCTTGAAAGTTTGGGAGGGAAATGATGGCCTAAAAAATAATTTCATTTAATTTTCCCTATTTCGGCAATAATTTTATCTTTGCATTCCTTAATTTAATTATAGAATATGAGCGTTTTAGAAAAAATCCGTAGCAAAACAGGTCTTTTGGTTGGAATAGTAGGTTTAGCCTTATTAATATTTGTATTAGAAAGTTTACTAGGCTCTGGAGGAGCTTTGTTTTCTAGTCAAGACAGATTAGTAGGTATTATTGATGGTGATAAAGTTGACGCCACTCATTTTAAAACTAAAGTAGATGAGCAAGTAGCGCAAATTCAAAAAGCGAACCCAAACGCTCAAATGGACGAAAAAACCAAAGAACAAATTATTGATCAGGTTTGGAATCAAATGATAAATGATGAAGTGATTAAAACACAATTCAAAAAAGTAGGCGTTGCCGTATCTGACGATGAATTATATGATTTAATGTTAGTTCATCCCCATGCCTATGTTATCCAACAATTAACCGATCAACAAACTGGTAAAGTATATGAGCAATTTGCTCGTCCTGACGGGACTTTAGACCCTGCTAAATTAAATGGTTTTGTAAATCAAATGACTGCTGAACAAGAAACATTTTGGAAGCAATTAGAAAAATCAATTATTGAAGTTCGCACCGCTGAAAAATATAATAACTTATTAAAAAAAGGATTATATGTGACAACTGCTGAAGCAAAAGATGCATTTGTGGCTCAAACTAAGCAGGTAAATACAAATTTTGTAATGAAACGTTACGCTTCTGTTTCTGATTCTACAGTAAAAGTAACAGATGATGATATTGCAGCTTATTACAACAAGCACAAAAATGAATTTAAAGTAAAAGAAACCACTCGTAAAATTGAATATATCGCTTATGATGTGATGCCTTCTAAACTAGATTACGAAGATTTACAAAAAGAGGCGGTGGCTATTGCGGAAGCATTCAAAACAAAAAGCGCAAAAGAAGATTCAAGTTATATTGCACAAGAAAGTGATGGAGAGCAAGTAGTTATTTCTAACTTCTCTAAAAAGAATATGATTATTTCCGACTCTACTGTTTTCGGTGCTCCTAAAGGCACAGTATACGGTCCTTATACGGAAGGTACTTTTATTAAAATTTATAAATTAGTAGATGTAAAATCAATAGCGGATTCAGCTAAAGTACGTCATATCTTAATTGGTTTACAAAGCCAAAAATCTCAAAAACAGCGCACGCCAGAGGCTGCAAGGCGTATGGCTGATAGTTTATTAGTGTTATTAAAAGCAAAACAAGTGAGCTTTGATACGTTAGTTAAAACCGTATCTGATGATGGTGGTTCTCTTAATAATGGTGGTGATTATGGTTGGTTTGATGAAAACAAAGGTTTTGTAGAAGCATTCAAAAGTGCAGGTTTAGAAGGGACTGTCGGAAATATTAGTATTGTTCCAACTCAATTTGGTTTTCATATTATTGAAGTATTGGGTGTTTCTAAAACACGCCATAACTCATATAAAGTAGCTCAAATTTCTAAATTAATTGCACCAAGCAGCGAAACAACTCAAGATTATTTCAAGCAAGCAAGCGATTTTGCTGGTCAAAACCAAACTACTGATTTATTTAATAAAAGTGTAGAAGCTCAAAAATTAAATAAACGTATTGCAGATAATATCAAAGAAAACGAAAAAACAATTGCTGGTTTAGAAAACCCAAAAGAATTAATTCGTTGGGTCTATAAATCTAAAAAAGGAGAAATTTCTCCGGTATTTGAATTTAAGGATCGTTTTATTGTAGCTAACTTAGTTTCTGTTAAAGAAAGAGGTGTTGCGCCATTAGAAGAGGTAAAAGAAGATGCAAAGGCAAAAGCAATTCGTGATAAAAAAGCGGAAACATTCATTACTGAATTTAATACGAAAGCAGGAGCTGCTAAAACAGCTGAAGATATTGCTGCAAAAATGGGCTTAATGCCTGAAAAAGCAGACAACTTAACGTTCTCGTCTTATAATGTAGCAGCTATTGGTCGTGAAGATGCGTTAATAGGAACTGCCACTTCTATGAAAGCAAATACTACCAGTAAAGCGATTAAAGGTGATAATGGTGTGTTTATAGTTTGTGTAACTAGTGTAAATGAAATGCCATTACCAAAAGATTTTAAAGCAAAACAAAAAGAAGTGGAGCAAGCTAATGCAAGCCGTGTTGATTACGAATTGTACGAAGCTTTAAAAGATAAAGCAACCATTGAAGACCATAGAGGTAAATTTGATTTCTAAACAATAACTTCAAAAGCCCGTTTTATTTAAAACGGGCTTTTTTTATAACATTTATCTACACGCTATGACTTCTCTTTTCTCCATTTTATTTAAAAATATTATTTTACTAATTCTTATTACGATTAGTTTACTATTTATTTTCACGAAAAATATAGGCTTTAAAGAAGTACAATACATTTTTTCAGGAGTAGGCGCATTATATGTATTTGCCGCCTGTTTAGAAGCTTTTAAAATATCGAGTATTAAAAAAGAAACCGTAAAATTTGTTTATTTTACGGATGGTTTTTTTGCAAAACGCTTTATTAAAATCATCTCTTTTGCTTGTTGTGGTGTTGTATTATATTATTCGGATAGCATTATTAAATACATGGCTTTTTTATGTTTTTTAATCGCTTTTACGGAAATCATTGTAACGATATGGCGCTATGTTAAACATTTATGTTATGTGGCTTTAGAAGGAGATATGTTAATTATTTCTACCAATAAATTAAATACCATGCGTGCTTCTGAAATAGCAAAAATAGAAGCCAGACACGGCTTAACTTATTTTGTAAATTATAAGAACAAAGCCATAACTATGCGAACCGATATGATGCAAGAAAAAGATGCTTTCAAAATAGCATTGGATGCTTGGATTACAGCCAATCATTTGAATGAAAAAGTGATTATTGAATAATTGAGCTTAATAGCATTCCTGTTTTAGTGCCAATTCTAAGGCTAATTCTGAAAAAAAAGTCGGTGCTTTTTCTTAAAAACTCACAATAAACTATAAACATTGCATTTTTGAAAAACTATTGTTTCTCATCCATATTTTTATGTTATTTTTGAATGAATAAATAAAGCTATGGAAGAACAAACATCAGAAGACAATCGTAAAAAAGGAGGCTTGTTATGGATAGTAATAGGTTTATTAGTTGTGGCAAACTCTGTGACGTTTTGGATGTATTGGCAAGAAAAAAATAAAGCCGTTTCTGAGATTATAATCAAAGAACAAGTGATTGTGGAGCGTGATAATGTAAAAGAAGAACTCCTTCAACTACAAAAAGATTATGGCAATTTACAAACAAGCGACAAAACCTTACAAGCAGAAATAGAAGCTAAAAAAGCCGAAATTGCTCAATTACTCGATGATGCCGAAAAACATAAAGGTGACGCATATATCATTTCGAAATTAAAAAAAGAGTCAGAAACATTGCGTCAGATTATGAGAGGCTATGTGAGATCAATTGACTCATTAGGGACACTTAATAAAACACTTATCGTAGAAAAAGAAAATGTACTAAAAGAGTTAGATACTGAAAAGGGCAAAATTACAGGATTAAATAAAGACAAAGAAGATTTACAAGCAACCATTCAAAAAGGCTCTATTTTAACCTGTTTCAACGTGGTGGCAAAAGGTGTTAAATTTAAGAGTGGTGGTAAAAAAGAAAGTGAAACGACCAAAGCATCCCGTACTCAAAAAATTAAAGTATCTTTTTCTTTAGGTGAAAATAAAATTGCCAAGGCTGGAGAGAAAATAGTTTATGTACGTATCGTAACACCTGATGGAAAAGAGATGGCAAAAAACTACGATGATAATTATAAATTTACATTTAATAAATCATCAGGTTATTTTGCAGGAAAAGAAACACTTAATTATTCTAATGCAGAGATTAGTGGCGTAACCTATTGCGAAGGTCAAGGTGATTTAGTTTCTGGTAATTATATTATTGAAATTAGCTGCGATGGCGTTATCATTGGTTCTTCAACTTTACGTTTAGATTAATTTTCAAATCTTTAAATTGGTTAGATAGGTAGTTTATTTTTGGTGTTTATCCTCAAAATTAGCCCACTAAACAGCTTAAATACGCATTTATCTAAAAAATGAAGTTGGTTTCATTTTTTATTTTATTTTAGCGCTCGATTTATAAAAAACTAAACATTTATGAAAAAAACAATACTCTTAATTATTACCTGTACTTTTTTATTTAAACCCTTAGCCAAAGCCGATGAAGGTATGTGGTTGCCCATGTTATTAGGCGAACAAGTTTATTCTGACATGGTAAAAAAAGGCTTGAAAGTAAGTAAGGAACAACTTTATAGCATGAATCAAGCGTGTATCAAGGATGCCATCATTATTTTTGGTGGCGGTTGCACGGGTGAAATCGTTAGTAAAGAAGGATTAATTTTTACAAACCATCACTGTGGTTATAGTGCTATTGCGGCAGCTAGTTCAGTGGATCATAATTATTTAAAAGATGGTTTTTGGTCTAAATCAAAATCAGAAGAAATTTATGCGCCAGGTGTGCATGCTCAATTCTTAATGAAGATTATAGATGTAACTGATAAAGTAAATGAAAAAATTAAAGATATTCCCACATTAGAATTAACTCAAAAGTTACCTGGTATTTTAGCTGAAATGGCTACGAAAGAAACTGAAAGTTCTGGCTACGAAGGTCGTATTTCTTCTATGTTCAAAGCTAATCAGTTTTTATTATTTGTATATGAGCGTTACAAAGATGTGCGTTTAGTTGGTACACCTCCTGAAAGCATTGGTAAATTTGGTGGCGATACTGATAACTGGGAATGGCCTCGTCATACAGGTGATTTTTCGATCTTCCGAGTGTATACAAATAAAGATGGTAAAGCAGCCGATTACGCAGCAGACAACGTCCCATTGAAAGCAAAATATGCTTTGCCTGTTTCTATTAAAGGTGTTAAGGAGGGCGATTTTACAATGATTTGGGGCTACCCAGGCGGAACCAATCGTTATGAAACATCGTATGGTGTTAAATTAAAAACAGATATTGAAAATCCTTCTTTAGTGGACTTGCGTGATGCACGTTTGAAATTTATGTTAGAAGAAATGAAAAAAGATCCTGCTGTAAAAATTCAATTGGCAGGGTATTATGCAGGTGTAGCAAACTACTGGAAATTTTTTGATGGTGAATCAAAACAATTATTAAAGTTTAAAACTTACGAAGAAAAACAAGCAAACGAAGCAGCATTTTTGGCGTGGGCAAAAGGCAAAACGGAATATGAAAGTTTATTTAACGACTATCAAAAAATGTACGATGCTTGGCGCCCCTATGCTAAACAACGTGTATACATGACAGAAGGTATTTTCGGTTCTTCGTTAATTGCCTTTGCTTCTTCCTTACAAAAATTAGATGCTACCTTAAGTAAGAAAGATGTAACGAAAGAAGAAATTGCTAAAGTAATAGAGGGTGTTAAAACGGCTCGTACTAATTTTATAAAATCAGAAAATATTGTTTCTGATAAAAACATTTTAGCATTTGTAACTCAAGCATTTTATAAAGACATCGATGTGGCTCAACACCCTGCAGGTTTTTATGCTATGATTAACAGTAAATACGGAGATTTAAAAACGAAGGCTACTTACGAAGCTTTTTCAAATGATGTATTTAAAAACACGGCATTTTTAGACAATACTAAATGGGATGCAATGATGGCAAACCCTGATACAGCGTCTTTACACAAAGACCCTGCATTTATGATTGCCAATGCATTTAACACTAATTTTAATTCTAAATATGCCAAACTATTTTCTGATTTCGGTACACAAAATTTTGTATTAGGGAAATTATATTTAAAAGGAATTTTGGAAATGAATAAGGGTAAAAAAATGTATCCTGATGCAAACTTTACCATGCGTGTAAGTTATGGTAATGTAAAATCATACTCGCCAAGAGATGCTGTGAAGTATAGCCACATTTGTACGTTAACTGGTATTTTAGAAAAATACAAACCAGGAGATTATGAATTTGATGCGCCTGCAAAATTAATTGAATTAGCTAAGAATAAAGATTTCGGACAATACGTTGATGCGTCAGCAAAAGACATCGTGGTATCCTTTATTAGTTCTAATGATATTACAGGGGGTAACTCTGGTTCGCCCATAATTAATGCGAATGGCGAGTTAATTGGTTTAGCATTTGATGGTAACTACGAAGCCTTAAGTCATAAAATTAAATTTGATAAAGATTTGAATCGTACTATTAATTTAGATGTGCGTTATTTATTATGGGTTGTAGAAAAATTAGGTGGCGCATCTAACATTATTGCTGAGTTAGATTTACGCAAATAATACAATAGATTTCAAAATTTTAAAACCGTAGTCGATTGACTGCGGTTTTTTTATGGAATTAATTAAGGGTGTAAACGATTAATTTAACCACATAGATTATTAATATAGACTATGTGAACTATATGCCTATGTGGTTTTTATAAAAGAATGTTTTTTAGAAATAATATTACCGAGAACCAGATTGAATTAATTTCATATAGCTTTCGTCATCACCGGCACGAAGCTTTATCCAGATATTGGTGCGCTTACGAACTTTACATTCCACGGCACAAAAAAATGGTAAGTCATTTATAGAACCTGAAGAAATAGTTTTTGGTTCTCGGATAACAATGTGATTAGACATTGTCATCATATTTAGATTCTTAGATACATCAATTCCTTTAAAATTAAAGAATAAAGCATGATGGGTTTGAAAGATGCTTGATTGCTTGTTTAAGAGAGGATTCTTCAACTGAGCTTTTCCTAAAAAGCTACAACTAAAAAATAATACCAAATATGTAAATTGTTTTTTGATACTTAAAGGTAGGGAATTATAATTTAAGCTGATAAAACTATTTAGTATTTCCTAATACATAAACTAATATATCAGCTACATC
>JAYVDU010000252.1:0-14718 GCA_043749245.1 Bacteroidota bacterium
ATATTACCGCCATAATAAAAACGAAACGGATACGGAAACACTAAAAAATTAATATAAAAACCAAATGTTTTTAGTCCAACAATGATTTTTCCAATCGTACTCAAAGAATTAATGAACAGGGGATTTTCAAAGTGATAAAATAATCTTGTTGAATCATCGGTTAAAAAAAGTGTTTTAATTGTAAAATCACACGTTTTAATAAGAAAGGCAAATACTACAAAATATAGTATATGTTTTAGTTTAATTTGTCTATAAAAAACTAAACATAAAGGAATAATAGCCATAAATATAATTGCTGTTCTTTTTGAAAATATTCCTAATACAAGAAAAATTATAATTAATAAAGCAGTTTGATACGTTGGTTTTTCATAAAACCTCAAACTAAACCAAAGCGACATCATTGGAAGTAAAAATGCAAGCAATTCATCTCTGCATTTTATATTTGCTACAACCTCTGTATGAATAGGATGCATTAAAAATATAAAAGCTACCAAAAAAGAAAAAATGAAATTAAATTTATAATCTTCAAATAGTTTATGAAGTACGCAAAACATTATCCAGACACACAAAAAATATAGAATAATATTAATTAGGTGGCTTATAAATGGATTTTGCCCAAAAATAGTGTATTCAATAGCAAAAAAACTAGTTGTAATTGGCCGATAATCAAAACTCGATTCATTATCTGTAGCGTATCTTGATTTCCAAATTTTTGGAATTCCTTTTATACCTTTTGCTACTAGTTTATTATTAGGAAAGTATTTTTTTCCTTGTACAGGAAAATTAGTAACCGTTACATAATCATCATCCAACGCATATTTATTACGAAGCGTGTTGCCATATATCAAAAAAGTAGTAACTAAAAAGAAGAAAAAAATATTTTTATATTGATTAAATAATATCCTCATAATTTGACTTACTGTGCAATAATTAATACAAAATATACTATTTTTTGGACATAGACAATTTAAGATTAAAATTTCGTTAAAAAAACAAGCAAATTTAGAAACTATATTCGATTTGAGGCATTACAGACAGCAATACCATAATTTTCATTACAAGAGTTTTAATTACATTTTTTGTCGTATGTTTTAAATCGTGAAATATTTCGCAATACATTTATAAATGTATATAATGCACAATCTGATTAACAAAAATATTTTAAGCTACACTCACTAAACAAATTAATATGATGTGGAAAGGTCGAAATAATTAATCAATCTATTAACTACTGCATATAAAGTTTATTATATTTGTTAGAATTATTATGGGGTCTTTTATTAAATCTATATCATATTATTTACCAGATACCATTTTTACTAATGATCATTTTTTTGAATTATTTCCACAATCTCTATTAAATAAAGCAAATTTAGAAAAGCTTGGAATTAAAGAACGTCATATTGTCGATGCTAATGAGACAGCTTCCGATTTAACTATAAAGAGCGCCCTAAAACTATTTGAAGAACATCATATTGAAAAAAATGAGATAGACTTTGTGCTATTTTGCGCACAAGAATTTGACCATTATACTCCCACTACGGCATGCCTTATACAAAATAAACTTGGACTGAATACTAATTGTGGCGCATTAGATTTTAATTTAGGTTGCAGCGGGTTTGTATATGGACTGGGTATTGCAAAAGGATTAATTGAGTCCATAGGTTGTAAAAATGTATTATTATTAACGTCTTCGACACTCACAAAAACATTTCATCCAAAAGATAAAAGTTCAAGATTTATTTTTGGAGATGGAGCAGCCGCAACTTTAATAAGTAATTCTGAAAAATCTCAAATAGGAGAATTTGTTTTTGGAACGGATGGCGGAAGAGGAGATAAAATAATTATTAAAGATGGTGGAGCAAGAAACCCCATTACCACAAACTCACATACAGAAATTACAGATGAATATGGCAACACAAACAGCGATGCCACATTCTACATGAATGGTAACTCCATTTTTAATTTTGGGTTAAAAACTGTCCCCAACTTAATTAAAGATACTCTTATAAAAAACAATACATCGCTTAATGAAATAGATTTATTTGTATTCCATCAGGCTAACTTATTTTTGATTGATACCATTGCAAAAAAAATAAATATACCTTCAGAAAAAATCGTTAACTTTATTGAACCAATAGGAAATACCGTATCATCAACAATTCCAATTGTTTTATATGAAGCATTAAAAAGTAAAAAAGCGAAACCTGGAGATAAAGTTCTTATTTGTGGGTTTGGCACTGGTTTATCTTGGGGAGCAACACTATTAGAAATTTAATACTATGACATTAGAAGAGTTTACTATCAATTTAGAAAAAGAATTTGAAGATTTAGAACCTGGAACTTTAACACCAGATACTAATTACCGAGATATTAAAAACTGGAGTTCAATATATGCTCTTATAGTTGTTGCTTTTATTGATTTGAATTTTGATATTATTTTAAATGCTAATGATTTAAAAGGCGCAAATACCGTAAAAGAATTATATGAATTAGTAAAATCAAAACATGTTTAATAAAATTGATCATGTATCTATAAAAGGTGTTTCTGTGTGTGTTCCTGCGCATGTTATTAAAACAATGGATTATGATTGGATTAATGAAGGAGAACGAAAATCTTTTATTAAAAATACTGGCGTAGAAGAAAGAAGAGTGGCAAATAGCACTATAGCCACATCTGATTTATGCGAAAAATCAGCAACTGAGCTACTCAAAAAACTAAAGTGGGAAAAGGATAGTATAGATGTTTTGATATTTGTTTCCCAATCGCCAGATTATTTTTTACCAGCAACGTCCGCTATTTTACAGCATAAATTAGGCTTAAAAAAAGGCGTTATGGCTTTTGATGTTAATTTGGGCTGTAGCGGATATGTTTATGGATTAGATATTATTTCAAATCTATTATCTTCCGGTATTTTCAAAAGAGGCCTATTATTAGCAGGAGATAAATCAACCCTATCAACAAATAAAAGAGACAAAAGTACTTACCCTGTTTTTGGCGATGCTGGTTCTGCAACAGCCTTAGAATTTGAAGATCACGCTAACCCCATGTTTTTTAATTTATTTACAGATGGAGCGGGTTATAAATCAATTATTGTAGAAGACGGTGGGGCAAGAAACCATATTTCATCTACATCATTTATAGAAACTAAAATAAATGAAGGTATTTACAGAAACAAAATAAATCTTGTTTTAGATGGTATGGAAATTTTTAATTTTGCTTTAAGGGAAGTAAGCCCAAGTATTGACGCAATTTTAAAAGAAAGTAAAACAGAAAAGACAAGTATAGATTATTTCATTATGCATCAAGCAAATAGATTAATTAATGAGAGTGTGCGAAAAAAATGTAGAATTGAGTCCGAAAAAGTGCCCTATTCAATCAATAAATTTGGCAACACAAGCTCTGCTTCTATACCACTAACTTTGATTTATCAACTGAAAGACCAATTAGAAAATAAATCATTAAATTTACTTTTAAGTGGTTTTGGTGTTGGCTATTCATGGGGAAATTGTATTATAAATTGCAATAACATAACTTGTACTGATATTTTAGAAATATGATGACTAAATTTAGTTTAAAAAATCGTCGCATTTTAATAACTGGCGCCTCGTCTGGCATAGGAAGATCTTGCGCTATTGAGGTTTCTAAATTAGGAGGGCATTGTATTTTAACTGGTAGAAATGAAACCGAATTAATTAATACAAAAAAATTATGCGAAACAGATGCGGATCTTTTTGCTGGCGATCTCACAGATTATGATACAATAAAAAATATAGCCAAAAGCATTAATAATATAGATGGTTTAGTTCATTGTGCCGGAATAACAAATCCTTGGCCAATAAAATTTCTAAAACCATCTCACATTAAAGAAATGTTTGATATTAATTTTAATGCACCTGTTTTACTAACAACAGAATTATTAAAAGCCAATAAAATAAATCCAGAAGCCTCTATTATTTTTATTTCTTCTATTTCTTCTCAACATCCTTATTATGGTGGAGCAACCTATGCTAGTTCAAAAGCTGCTATAGAAGCATTTAGTAAAGCATTAGCAATTGAAATGGCTCCAAAAAAAATCAGATCAAATGTAATCAGACCTGGCTTAGTTAAAACACGTATGTTTGAAGAAGCCAAAAATGCTTCTGTAGATAGAGAAAATTTTGAACAATATGAGAAATTTTATCCATTAGGGTTTGGGGAACCTGATGATATTTCAAATGCGGTATGCTTTTTATTAAGTAAGGAATCAAAATGGATAACAGGTATTGATTTAAAAATGGATGGTGGTCTTGTTTTAAATAGTAAAAAAAATTGAAGAATATAAATTACAGCATAATAGTTCCCGTATACGGTGCACAAAACTCATTAGTACTTTTAAATAATAGTATTAAAGAGTTTTTTGAAAATAAATATACTTACGAAATTATTTATATAAATGACTGTAGTTTAGATGATAGCTGGGGTGTACTCAAAAAAATAAAATCCGAAAATGATTGTGTTACTATCATCAATTTTAATAGAAATTTTGGGCAACATGCAGCAACTATTTGTGGATTCAAACACTCCAAAGGCGATTATATTATTACTATAGATGATGATTTAGAGGCACATCCAAAAGAAATAGAAAAATTAATAGCATCACAAGAACAAACAAATGCAGACCTGGTATATGGTGTATACAAAAAATTAAATCAAACTATAATCAGGAAAATATTAACCAATATTTATAAATTCTTATCGAAAGTTGAAGGAGATAAGAAAGGAAAGGGTAGTAGTTTTAGATTACTAAAAAAATCATTGGCAAAAAAAATATCTGATAATCATAAGCAATTTGTATTTATTGATGAACTTTGCCTATGGTATACATCTAAAATAGATTTTATAGAAACAGAATCTAATAAAAATTATATTCATAAAAGCAGGTACAGCATAAGCAGTTTGTTTTCATTATCGGGTAATGTAATTTTATTTTCATCAACCTTTCCTTTAAAATTTGTAACACGAATGGGCGTTGGCTTAGCAACTATTAATTTTATTATTGGAATTCATTACTTACTAAAAAAAATATTTCTCAAAACGCCTGTTGATGGATATACATCGCTTATTGTAAGTATATTATTTTCAACAGGACTAATTATCTTTTGTATTGGAATTATTGCGCAATATTTATCACAAGTCTTAAAATCAGTTAATAATGCTCCTTGCTATAGTGAAAGTGAAGTAATATGATTGTGTTGGAACAATATGGAGTGCGGCTTATCAGAATTCAAGAAAAAGATATTGAATTAATTAGATATTGGCGAAACCAAGCTGATATAATCAATTATATGGAGTATCGTAATTATATTACTCCTACTAGCCAATTAAATTGGTTTGAAAGCATCAATAATAATTTAAACTATTATTTTATAATTGAATATGAAAATAAAAAAGTAGGTTTAATAAATTCTAAAGATTATAGTTATGAACTTGGTTTTGGTGAAGGAGGCATATTTATTTGGGATAAAAATTATATAGATTCTTTTGTAGCAATTTATAGTACATTATGTTTATTGAATTTTGTATTTTTTGAACTAAAGTTAAGTACAATATCTAGAGCTCGAATTTTAAAGAGCAATTTAAAAGCCATCAATTACAATAAAATGATTGGTTATAAATTAATGCCAAACCAAGAACATGAATACAATCAACTATATGAATTACATATTGATGATTATATTGTTAATGGATTAAAGCTAAATAAGGCTGCTACATTACTTAATAAAGGCAAAGAAACATTAAATTACTATGGAGAAGTATGCCCGAAAAATCATGACCTATTAAATCAACTAATCCTTCAAAATAGAATCTAAGGGAAAACACCCCATATTAAATGCCTCTAACCATTGTTTTTTATTAGCTAAAGACAATAGAAATGGGTCCTCAATATGTTCAATTTTATATTTTGAAATTTCATGGGCAGTATATCCCCACAGGGGATTAGGAATATCAAACATTAATACAACTCTATTACTATCACTGTTATTCCAAGCCTCATGATCAAATGAATCATCAAAAATTAATAATTCACCTTCTTTCCAATGCCTGATTTCATTTCCTATTCTTATAGCGCAAAGTTCCTCATTAGGCACAATTAAGGGCAAATGGCAGCGTAACACCATTTTTGTATACCCTTTATGAGGTAAAATTTTAGTCTTAGCTTCAATATTTGAAAAATCACATGATAAAATTTGAGGTATACTATAAATTAGCTCTGCTGTTTTAGGACATAATTTTGCATGTGATAAAAATTTCATATTAAAAAAAATAAATGAAAACACTTTCCATGCCTTTTGCTGATCTGACTTAACGTAATGAGGAAACGTTTTTAACCATTGATTATCTTTATTAACAGACAATACCTCTAATAATTCTTTTTTAATAATAGAAAAATTAGATACTAATGGTTTCAAAAAATCAAAATCATTTGAATTGTAAAAAAATTGCGGGTTCTTTTTTGTGAATTCAAAATCAGACATATTGTATTATTTTATTTCACTAAATTAGTTAAATAATCAATAAAAATTAAATGACTACAATCAGCTCCTGAAGATAATTTATATTTTGTAATTTAGTAAAAAATAATAAGCAAACATGCCTAATTTATGGTTTAGTATATATGACTTCAATTTTAATTACAAAGGTGATGAACCTTCATATATTGACTCTGGAAAATTTAATTGGGCCGCTGATTTACAATTGAATGCTGATTCAATTAAAAAAGAGTTAAATTCATATTTACAAACTCATCAATTAGAAGGATATTTTAATTCGTCTATGGTAAGCAAAAAAAATAGCTGGCGAACCATTGCATTAAAAACATGGAATATTCAACTATTTAAAAATCAAAAACAATTTCCTGTAACAACATCTTTACTAAATAAATATCCTCAAATTATTTCTGCTTCTTTTAACTTATTAGAATCAAACTCTAAAATATTACCCCATTGTGGCGATACTAATGCAATTTACAGATGTCATCTTGGATTAGATATCCCTGAAGGGTTGCCGAATTGCGGCTTTAAAGTGAGAGATGAATTACGAGCATGGGAAAATAATCAATGGCTTGTTTTTATGGATGCCTATACTCATGAAGCCTGGAATAATAGCAATAGCAATCGGTACATTTTATTAATAGATGTTTTAAGGGATGAATTTAAACCAAAAAAAGCTTATGTATGTTCAACAGTTTTAACTTCATTATTTTTACAAAAAAGAGTAGAAAATCATAAATGGCTTTTACTTACTAAACCCTGGTTAGTGAAAATAATTACACGTTCACTTCGGCCATTTGCTCAACTAGCCTTATTTTTAACTAACACCATTAAATTATTTTAAATGTTGAAGCCTTGGTTTTCTTTTTCAGAAAATGGTTATTACTCAGGTAATGAACCATATTTTTTTGATATTTCATCTAAACCGTGGAAGGAGCTTTTAGAAAATAATTCTCAAATTATATTACAAGAATTAGAAACATTGGTAAATAATAACAATAAGAATATAGTACCCTATTTTAATCAAACATTAGCTTCAGCTCCAACTGCTTGGACTGTATTTCCTTTAATATTTTGGGGGGAAACATACACAGATAATTGTAAACAAGTAAAAAAAACCGTAAAAATAATTAATCAAATCAATGGCTTAATTTCGTGTGGTTTTTCAATACTAAAACCCCATACAAGCATAAAACCACATTGTGGAGATAGTAATGTTATGTATCGATGTCACTTAACTTTAAAAAATAATGGAACGATTGATGAAATTGGAATGCGTGTTGGCACTGAAAAAGTAACTTGGGAAAACGGCAAATTATTTGCATTTTGTGATGCTCATAACCATGAAGTTTGGAATAATACAGATGACGAACGCTGGATTATGATTATAGATATTTTAAGAGAAGAATTTATAAATGATAAAGATAAAATTTGTGCCTTAGTGAAGGCAACATTGTGGTGGCAAATTAAATTTCAGAAAAATTATTTTTTTAAACATTTACCTAATTGGTCCCGAAAATGGCTTATGTACAGCACTTCTATCTTTATGAAAAACTAGTATATTTTAATCAAGCTATCTAATTTATGTTTAAATATCTCTGTAAATTTCATTCGTCCATTTAAATTTAAATGATGAGAATCGAAAAATAATTCATTGTGATTTATAAATAAACTCTCAAAATTTAAAATGGGAATCCCTTGTTGATTAATTATTTTATCAGATGGTCTTTTTAAAATGTAAGTACTATCTACATAAAATTTAATCTCACTAAGAATACTGTGAGTAAGAGGGAATTTCACAAAAACTAATTTAATGTTATTATCGGTGCATAGACGAATCGTTTTTTGTAAATAATTTAGCGAATTTTTATCGTATAAATTATTTTTATCGCCACAGATTAAAATTTCATCTTGAATAAATTTTCTCGCATCTATTTCTTGCTCTTTTACAGATTTATCTGAAAACTTATTATTCGATTTCTTCTGCCTGTCTATATCCATTCTATTTAAGGCATATCGCCATTCGGTATAAGGAATAAATTTTGTTTTCAAATAATCATAATAAGAAAATAATTTATTCTCATTTAAACAAGATGCTTCTGAAAATGGTATGAGCGAATAATAAAAATATTTATTTGTAATAAACTTATTAAATCCAGTTGAGTAGGTCATTATATCGCAAGGCAAAATAATATACCGTGGCTTTTCAAAATTATTCGCTAAGCAATACTTTAATTTATAATAATTCATCATATTATTTTCACCAAAATAATCTAAAGAATAAATAGAGTCTATTTGACTTACATCAATACTCCTTGCTACATGCGAATCTCCAAATAAAACTATTTTGGCATTATGTATTTTTTTATAGGTATTAATTTGAATACTTAACTCGTCATTTTCATTAAACAACCTTATAAATACAACGTATAAAACCACATGAACTATGGTAATTAGGCTGATAAACAATATAAATTTTCGTTTAAATATCATTAAAATTGGAAATATTGGAAAGTTAGATCTGGTCTTGAACTGAATAATAATATTGAAAATATAATTATAATATACATAATTGTCCTTATATAAAAACTTTTTACTCTCTGAAAACAATGTCCATCAGCTGTAATTTGAAAATATTGAAAAAACTCGAAAACAATTATATATAATAAAATATATTCAACTTTATACATATTAAAATTATTGAATTGTAATGGTAACAGATGTTTAAAGACATAAGTGGAATCTGAAATTGATGCTAATTTAAAATACACCGAAAGAAATGCAATCATTAAAACCATTGTAATATAACTTATTAACTTAAGAGTAAAACTTTTCGATTTAATATTAATTGCATTAAAAAAACTTTTCCTTATGTCTTTACTTATAATATCTATAATCATAAATGCAAATGCCAGTTGAGAGTATATAATAAAGTTGATTGTAGCGCCATGCCAAAAACCAACTAAAAGAAATAATAAGAAAATATTAAATGCGGTTTTAAGTTGATTAGTTTTACTTATTCCACCTAAAGAATCAAAGATGTATTCTTTTAACCATTTCGAAAATGACACATGCCATCGAATCCAAAATTCTCTAACATTTTTTGCAAAAAATGGCTTATTAAAGTTGGCTGGTAATTTAACTCCGAAACATTTGGCGGAACCAATAGCTATATCTGAATAGCCAGAAAAATCAACATAAACTTGATATGCAAAAGCTATAAACGTAATCCATAAATCTAATCCATTATATAATTTAATGTTATTAAATACGGGATTTATTATTTGGGCTATGCTATCGGCAATAACAATTTTTTTGAATAATCCCCATACTATTAATTTACTTCCTTCGATTACATTTTGAATATTAAATGCTTTGTTTTGCTTGATTTGAGCAGATATAACTACAGATTTTTCGATAGGTCCAGCGATTAACTGAGGAAAAAAGCTCACAGATAAAGCATAATAAACAAAAGAGCTTTCTGGTGGGTATTTTCTCTTATAAATATCAATGCAATACCCAACCGTTTTAAATGTATAAAAAGATATGCCTATTGGAATTAATAATTTTTGAACTGACCAATTCGGCCAATTCATTATATCAATGTTTATAATATGAAAGTATTTAAATAAAATAAAAATTAATAAATCGAGACTTAGTCCCAAATAAAAAAATAGTTTTTTGTTTATTGCTTTGTCAGAATAATAACAATAATAAGACGTTATAAAAGTAATAATTGTAGTAACTATCATTAAAGCTAAAAAACCAAAACCAAAAAACGAATAAAATAAATAGGAAGAAAAAAGTAAAAATATATGTCTATATTTTTTAGACATACAAAAATAAATACAAGCTACTGTAACTAAAAATAATAAGTATGGAAATGAAGCAAAATTCATATTTTTAAACTACTATTTTTTAGCAAAAACAATTTGATTAGAGTTTAAATTCAACATTTTAGTAAGCACAGTAATACCGGACCATCTCGTGGCTTTATTGATTGCCGTTTTTTGAGATTGATTATTCTTTAATAAATCCAAGTTTAGTATATCGACTTTTTAATTTACTTAATTTTATTTTTACATTTATAAAATAAATCAGCTTATCCTTATATATATCTAAATAACCATTGATAATAGAATATAAATATTTTATTTTTAATAGAAACACGTCTGTTTTTTTTATTTTTTGATAGGGATGATAACCTATTTTTGCTGCAAATGATGAGCATATTGCATCGCAAATAGTTATGTCTTTTTGTGATAATTGCGTTTTCCAAACATCTAACCTGTTTGAGTTTAATGGCTGATTTAAATCTGTATATTTTTTTTCATATCTAGCTTTATGTTCAAATGAAACCTGATGCTTAGAAAAATCAATAAGTCCTTTTTCTATATAATTAGATTCTAAGGTTGTGCTAATATTTAAGAATTGAGTTAGTTTTTTTATTTCTGCTTCATAATTCAAAACCAGCTCTTCGTATTTAATTAAAATTATTTTCTCTTTATTTTTACGATAAAAATTTAATGCCTCTTTGTTGTATAATATCCATCTTATAGCATTAAAGGCTGTATTAGATGATTTTAAGTCAGGGTGTTGTATTCTGGATAACATATTAGCGCGATAATCGCGCGTAATCCATATGAATTTTGCATCTTTGAATGTGTCATGAATGTGATTAACAAATAACGTATAACATGGATTTTTATCAATTAATAGAGTAGCGTTTTTTTTATTAATTCCTATCATCTTAAAATTTTCAAGAATTATCTTACACAGTTTTTCATATGTTATTTGCTCCGTTAATAAAGATTCTTTAATAACATTTTCGCATTCTTCGAAGTTAAATTCCCACCCAATCCAAGGATTTGTTAAATAATAAACCTTCATTTGTTCGAATATTAAAGCTATATCTTCTTCCGTAAAGTTTTTTTTGTTTTTGAATTGATGTAGAAAAAAAAGCAAAAAATTTGCCTCAGGTAAACAATGAATATCTACGAAATTATTTAGTAATTTAGTCAATATGGTTGTACCCGATCTATCCATACCAATAATAAAATGTAATTGGCTTGAGTGTTTTTTATCCATTGACTAATTTAATTATTGTAACTATCTAAATTTATCTATAATTTAATTACCTTTAGTTATAAATCTATTTTGAAAGATATAAATAAAACTCGTAAAATTTTTAATGAAATTTATAAATAATTCATATTTATTTTTATTGTACGTTCATTAAATAATTCTCTTATGATTATCCTAGGTATATCAGCTTTTTACCACGACTCCGCAGCCTCTTTATTGATAGATGATAAAGTAATTGCGTGTGTAGAAGAAGAGCGATTTACAAGAATTAAACATGACAGCAGCTTTCCTACAAATGCCATTGATTATTGTTTAAAAGAAGCTAATATAACCTTGGGCAATGTAAATTACATCGTTTTTTACGATAAACCTTTTTTAAAATTTGAGCGATTATTAGAAACCTATATCACCTTTGCACCTAAAGGATTTTTATCATTTATTCAGGCCATTCCAATTTGGATTAAACAAAAACTGTTTTTTAAAAAAATTTTACGAAACGGCTTAAAAGAAATTAACGGATATCATAAAAATCTTGAAATATTATTTTCTGAACATCACTTATCTCATGCTGCAAGTACTTTTTTTGCATCAAATTATAAAGAAGCAGCCATAATAACAATTGATGGAGTTGGGGAATGGTCCACAACTTGCATATATAAAGGAAGTGACAATACAATTACTTTACTTAAACAAATGCAATTTCCACATTCTATTGGATTACTTTACTCTGCTTTTACCTATTACTGCGGTTTTAAAGTAAATTCAGGCGAATATAAATTAATGGGCTTGGCGCCTTATGGAACAACGGAATCCGACAGAGTAATTTTTTTTATTAAAATAATTAAACAACATTTAATCACATTATATGAAGATGGATCTATGTACTTAAATCAGGAGTATTTTAATTATGTAACTGGATTAACCATGACTCGTGATCATAAATGGGAGAAAATTTTTAAACTAAAAAGGAGAAACCCTAATGATGCCCTTACTCAAAACTATTGTGATTTAGCTCTCGCTATACAACTTGTAACAGAAGAGTCTGTCGTCAAATTAGTTAAAGAAGCGATTAAACTTACTGGGATAAAAACAATTTGTTTGTCAGGTGGCGTTGCTCTAAATTGTGTAGCTAATGGGAGATTATTAAAAGAAAAAATTGCTGATAATATTTATATTATGCCAGCTGCTGGAGATGCCGGAGGTTCACTAGGAGCAGCCTATGCCGTATATTATATTTATTTAAATAGTAAGCGAATATTATATGATACCTATGATAATCTTAAAAACGCTTATCTGGGCCCACGATACAATGACCGAGACATTGAAGAAATTATTAAAAAATATCAAGCTGTTTATACAAAAATTAAAGATGATGATATTCTATATTCAAAAACTGCAGATTTATTAGCTAACGGAAACATTATAGGTTGGTTTCAAGGAAGAATGGAGTTCGGACCAAGAGCCCTTGGTAATAGGAGTATATTAGCAGACCCAAGAAATGTTGATATGCAAAAAAAGCTAAATTTAAAAATAAAATACCGTGAAAGTTTTAGACCCTTTGCTCCCTGTGTTTTGGAGGAAGATTTAAAATTGTATTTTAATCTTGATGTTGTTTCTCCTTATATGCTGTTTGTTTCAGATGTAATACATAGTATTAGAAAGAAATTACCTGAAAAATTTTCAACCTTAAAAATTTCCGACAAAATAAACACCAGTCGTAGTTCTATTCCTGCTGTTACTCATATTGATTATTCGGCAAGAATTCAAACCGTCAACAAAAAAACAAATGAACGCTTGTACTTATTATTACATGCGTTTAAATTAGCGACTAACTGCTCTGTTCTTATAAATACTAGTTTTAATGTGCGGGGCGAGCCTATAGTCTGTTCTCCAGAAGATGCATATTTGTGCTTTATGAATACAGAAATAGACTATTTAGTAATAAATAATTACCTATTTGATAAAACTACCCAGCCCAAATTAATTAAAGAAAAAAGAAAATTTGATTTAGATTAAATCAACCAATAATGTCATAAATAATTTTTTAGTGAAACTAATCTTGGGAAAGCAATCAGGAAATCTATACACAAGGTGTGATTTTAAAATCAACTATTTTTATCAATAAAATCAATATCTTTAGAACTCTAAGCTAAATGTTTGGGCGATATTGAAAACTAACCTATTTTCACAATAATCATATTACAACAATATAACTTTGGAAGTATTAATAGATATTTGGCGATTTTTAAAAGATCGAAAAAAATGGTGGTTGCTACCGATTATACTGATTTTGTTATTGTTAGGAGTATTAATTATATTAGGAGGAAGTTCAGCTATTGCTCCGTTTATATACTCAGTTTTTTAAATGAAAAAATATAAAACCATAATTACAATTTTAGCCATACTAACTTGGTTTGTTATTATGTACCTCATAACAAAAATCATTATAATTCTTTATTTTGCAGCTTTATTATTAATACTAATACTTATATCTTATAAAATTCGAAATTTTATAATTTATCTCTGGACCAAATTTGGTGAATTATTAGGTTTTATTAATTCACGGATTGTGCTTTTTATTCTATTTTATCTTTTTATAACGCCATATTCTTTGATTTTGCGACTTGTACTCAGGAAATCCTCTATTCTAGCAAAAAATGAACTAACATCATTTACAAAAAAAGAACATACGTATGGTGCAAATGATTTCGAAAATATGTGGTAACAATGGAGCTGTCAAAAAAATATAAAAAAATAATATGTATTGAAATTATTGTAATTATTTTAGTGTCCACTTTATTTAAAACTTCACTACTCAGAAATCTATTTATATTTTTTAATTCCTCTACATATTTTATACTTTTTTTTAAATTTTTATTCTTAACGAGGGCTTTATTGCTCATCCACTTATTAATTATAATACTAAAATTGTTTTATCACCATGTTATAAAACAACCATCTAATCAAAAACATGACAATATTAAACTACTTAAAACATCTATAATCTCATGTTTTATACTTTGCGAGATTATTTTTATGTTTGTTCCTCAATCTCAAGGTAATATAGAAATAGGCTATGGGCAATCAATTTGGAATTTC
>JAYVDU010000253.1:0-14708 GCA_043749245.1 Bacteroidota bacterium
CCTAATTCACGTTCCCAATCCTTATACTTAGAAGATACTTTAATCACTTCTTTCATATTGAATTTTCGCGCTTCCTTTTCCCATTGTGCAACTAAAATATTAGTAGGGACAACGATCATTGCTCGATAATATCCCAATTTTTTATACTCCTCTAAAACACAATTCAAAGAAGTTATTGTTTTACCCGTGCCAGTTGCCATAGCAAAAATGCCTTTATATCCATTTGCTATCCAATTCTGATTAGCCTCCTCTTGATATAATCTTGGTGCACCACCATAAGGAAATCTAGGGATAGATTGTTTTCGTTCCTCCTCTTCTTCTATTTTCGAGACTATTGCAGATAGTTTTTTATTCCTAGCTGCTTTAGCCATCGCATCCATCAATTTATTTTCTTGAACTAACAATTCCTCTAGATCCTTATTCCCAAACTCATTCTTGATTGCCACTTCAATATCTGTAAAGGGCACATAATCACAAAAATCAGCGCGACCAGAAAATAGATTCTCAAAGTCATACTTATGATTGTTTACCCAAGTCTTTTCCTTGTCACTTTCCCAGGCACAATGCGCATCAAGACCTTCCAAATTATTAACCAAACCTGAAGCTGTAAAATTACATGATGCACTGAAACCAAGTTCATTCACTCCATCCGTAAAAACTCCTGATTTATAGTGTGCAATACCTTTATTTCCCTTTGGTTTTACAGCACGAATTTGTATCTTCTTTGATTTAATCAGCCAAGCCAAGCACTCAAAAAAATGTTTCTCCTGATGATTTAATGTCTTTTTCAATCCCTCAAAATCATATAACAACCTTGATAAGTCACGAACATCACCAATCTCTCCCTTAATAACCGCAATTTTATCATCCTCAGAAAGAATATGATTTATTACCATGCGCACCTCGCCACCATTACTCAAAAATTTAGCGAAGCCAACCGCTAAAACAGAAATAGCCGAAGAACTAAAATAACCCAAGAGTAAATCCATGCGGTTACTTTGGGTTAGCGCCTCTAAATAAAACTGTACAGGTTCCCAATCGCGATGCGACACATATCTACCATCAGTAGGAAACTCTATGGAATTGAGCATAGGGTATTTGGGTAACTTGTATTTCTATTTCAGAAATTAAGATTAAAAAGAATTAAGTATAGATTTGTATTTTGAAAATGGTACGCTTTCACAGTTGCAAAAATAAAGAATGAAAGTGGTATTTTTTATTTTTTATTTAATTTTTGAAATCGAAAGAGTCCCGTATGCTCCTTTCCGTTGATTCCTCCTCTCAAAGCATTGCCATACTGCTATACCGCTAACTCAATAGGTTTTTGCGTTTAAAAGCCCTTCTCGCACTTTCCTTCGCTGGCACCTAGTAAAGCGCATAAAGTTTTTCAAACATAAAAATCTAAAACGGTAAAAGAGTTTTTTTTCTAGGAAATGGATAAGGACGTTTCGAATAAACACCCTTAAAGTCACTGCGTTTTTTCGAAAATTAAAAAAATATCCGTTCTTGTAATTTGTAAAGACGGCGAAATGTGTACTTATGAAAGTGTTGCACTAAATTCAGTTGTTCTCAGCTTGTCAGCAATTGAAGTGAATATCCGACGATGAAAAGAATTTAAAATGAAGAAAGCGTAATTCAGGAGTTCCTAAAATGGGAATAACTGAAAATGCAAGTGTGCACGGATTGTGTACGCTTGAAATAAATAAAACGTGCGCACTTCAACCGCTCACAAATTGTCAGCAGTTTAAATAGATATCAACCAATAAAAATCTTTCTGAAGGGTGGGGTAAACTATCCGCACTCTTTAATTAAAACCGTATGAATTACTCAACACTAAATCAGTTGTCGCCAATTTGGCGACAACTGAAATGAATGCACGCAAGTAGAATATACTACAAAAACATAGACTTCAACCGCATATAACTTGTATGCGGTTGAAATAAAATCCCACGAAAACGGAAGATCACTTTTACGATTTTATCGTAAAGCTCAAGTTTTTAGCCCAAGATGATAAATGCACACGTCCGATTGAGCAAAATTAAAATGCGTATTTTTATAAAACTTTTTATGTTAAAAAATTTGTGGTTTACTGTTTTATTCTTAATTTCACACCACGCTTTAAGCGAGGCACGCACAATTAATCTTCATAAAAATACGAAACACGATGGATAATTTAGAGACGATACCATTTGATAGTAGCAAAATTAGAAAAACTTGGTACAAAGAGCAATGGTATTTCTCAATCGTTGATGTTATTGGTGTCTTAACAGATAGTCCAATTCCTAGAACGTATTGGTCAAAATTAAAAGCAAAAATATTAGCAGAATCAGGAAATCAGTTGAACCCAAATTGGGTTCAACTGAAAATGCTATCAACAGATGGGAAAATTTATAAAACAGATGCTACCAATACAGAAGGCATTTTACGCATCGTCATGTCAGTGCCATCGCCCAAAGCGGAACCTTTAAAACTGTGGTTGGCACAAACAGGTTATGAGCGCATACAAGAAACAGAAAATCCAGAACTCGGATTTGAACGCATGAAAGCAGTGTACAGAGCGAAAGGCTATACAGAAGAATGGATAAAAGAGCGGATGAATTCTATTCAAGCGCGGAATAAATTAACCGATGAATGGAGTAAGCGTGGCGTTAAAGAAGGTCAAGAGTTTGGAATTTTGACAGCTATTATTGCCAAAGAAACTTTTGACGTCACGCCTTCAGAACATAAAGAAATAAAAGGCTTAACCAAACCAAGTCAAAATCTGCGCGACCACATGACGGATTTAGAGCTTGTTCTGATGACGCTTGGTGAAGTCTTAACACGCACCGAAACCATTAAAAATGACGCGCAAGGTTTTAATGAAAACGCTAAGACAGCTAAACGCGGTGGCTCAATAGCAGGCAAAGCACGCGTAATGATTGAAGAAGAGACAGGTAAAAAAGTGGTTTCAAAAGAAAATTTTTTGAAAGCGCCGAAGAAAACGGATGGGATAGGAGAGGGCGAGTGAGCGAAGAAAACGGTTTTCAAAATTAATTTTCGTAATTTTTTGCAAAAAAATAAAAAAAAGCTGTCCGCGTTGGATGGCTTTTTTTGTTTGGGAAAATATGTTAATATTTAGATTTGTCATTTTTAAATCTTCTAAACCATTAGTCATTTGTTATCAACACAATGCAAAAGATCAACGGTTGAAAACGATTACTTTTTTTCGGAAATATTTTACTGATAAATACTTTCTTAACGTTACTTGAACTCAATATTAATTCTAATATGGTTCATAATGCGATTTAATATTTCTTTAAAAATTGAAAAAATAAAATAAACTTGTTGCTAAAATTAGAAAGTGTCACATATAGATTTGCACCACAACGATTACGACAACTAACATTTGGTTTAAGAAATTAACCACACACATTCAAGTAACACACAATGATTTGGACACTGTTTTTTAAAATAGTAGGCACTGCCTACGCAGCGTATTACTGCGCCATTATCGGATTCGATTTAAGCCGTTTCAATAAAAAAAATACGAGTAAAATTAGAAACACATCTTTCGAAGGGATTGAAATTAACACTTCGCATTTGAATGCTTTGTCTGTACAAGTCAACGCGCCGATTAAAGCGAGCTCAGTTGTGCCACTGCATACGGCGATGAACGTTAACACCTCTTTGGGTGCTGTGCGGAATAAAAACATCGTGTTTGATGAATCCAGTGCGCTAGACATCAATAATTATCTGGGTAACGCGCAGAGTAATCAAACCATAGACCAACTTCTATCCGATTCGCACACAGAAATGGAAGACGTTGCCAGTAGTATTTTCGATAAATACAAGTAAGAAAAATAAAAATAAGCTATTCAGGAATTAGGTTTAAAGCGTACACCAACCTAAAATTTTATCTCTTTTTATAAATCAACTAACATAATTTTTAATGCAAAAGAATTTCAAACTCACCGCAATGATTATCATTGTGGGCTTAACCTCTACTGTCCTAATGGCGCAAAGTGGCAAAACGGCTATTGCCGCAGCAACGACTGAACTTAAAACTTATATCGATGTTATTGGTAGTCTCGTACTTGCTATCGGTGGTGTAGTCGGTTTTATCGGTGGCGTTCGGGTGTACACCAAATGGAATAATGGAGACCAGGATGTCAATAAAGCGCTCATGGGGTGGATGGGTAGTTGTATATTTTTGGTTTTGGTCGGCACAATCATTAAAGCGTTTTTCGGATTGTAATAGCTCTCGTAGAAAAGTTTCCCGCTGATTACGCGGATTACACAGATTTTCGCTGAATTTTAATCTTTTTTCTGTGAAAATCCGCGTAATCAGCGGGAGAATGGTTAGCATTTTTCCAAACTAACGACGCATGATAAAACAAACAACAACCAGCATAGAAGTATTCAAGGGATTACAAAAGCCGCTCATTTTTCATTCGTTCAAAGGCAAATATATTTATTGGGGAGCAGGTTTTGCTATTGGTTCACTCATCAATGCCATCGCTTTAAAATTTATCGGTGGCTATATTTTATCCGTGCTCGGAATGACAATTACCTTATTTGGTGGATTGTATTACACAGCACAACGCCAAAAACGGGGCTTGCATAACAAAACAGTTTCTAAAGGGATTTACATCGTTAGTTGCAGTCATTAGCAAAAAGCAATAAGTAATTCATAAGTCGAAACAAAATTCAACAAACATAAAATGAGTAAACAGCCGCAGGTGTTTAAGCTGCCCTATATTGGTATTGACGATGCACAGCTTTATCCGCTTTTGTACACAGACAACGGCGATAGCTCGTGTGTGATAGAAATGATAAATCCTGTGGTGCAACTCAGCGCAGACCAAGACGCGTATTACGACTTTCACGCACTGATGAATAATATTATCAAGCTGTTAGGCGTGGGTTATACCATTCAAAAGCAAGATATTTTTTGTAAGAAGAAATATGAAAAACCTAAAGTAGAAGAAACGAGCGACGCATCGAGTGCATTAAACCAAACCGATTATTTAGAAGCACACTATCACCAGCATTTTGAAGGTAGAATTTACACACAAATAACAACGTACTTAGTCATTACGCAAAACGCCGAAAAGAAAAACTTCTTCACGCATGACAGTAAGCGGCTGGAAATCTTTTTAAAGAACATCACAAAGATTATTGAGATACTGCGTCAGCGCGGATTGAAGCCCAAAATGCTATCAAAATCCCAATTAGAAAGAGTCATCCAACAATATATTTCATTCAATTTCTCGGATGCCACAATCGGTTTTGACAACATCAAAGCAGGTGATGAATTTCTATCTTTCGGCACAAAAAAAGTAAAAAGCATCAGCCTGATTGATATTGATGAAGTGAATATGCCAAGCAGTATTAAACCCTATCGCGACCTCAATTATGGTTTCTTGCTGCCAACCGATTTTATGCAAAGCATACTCAATGTGCCGTGCGAAACACTGGTGTATAATCAAATTATTTCAATTCCAGATCAGCGTAGTGAATACAATAAATTAGAGCAAAAAAAGAAAAGACACAGCTCGATGCCCGACCCTGCGAATCAAATAGCAGTGGAAGATATTGAAAAGTGTTTTGAGAATATCGCAAAAGACAATCAGCTTTTGGTGTACGGTCATTACAATTTAATCGTCGGCTGCGCGAATGAAACGGAGCTGAACAAAGCCAGCAATTTTATCGAAAGTAGTATGTTCGAGCTCGGTATATTTATCAATAAAAATGCCTACAACCAACTCGAACTTTTTAGAACAGGACTGATAGGCAACAGCGGCGAGCTGAAAATTTACGATAAATTCTTAACCACATCCGATGCGAGTATTTGCTTTTTATACAAAGAGCGACTTCCGACAAACGAAGAATCGAATTTTAAAATCAGATTCAGCGATAGACAAGGCGTGCCGATTTGCATTGATACAGCCGATTTGCCAATGGAAACGGGTAGAATCAATAACCGCAATAAGTTTGTGCTTGGTCCGTCGGGTTCGGGTAAATCGTTTTTTATGAATCATTTGGTGCGGCAGTATTACGCGCAAGATACCGATGTGGTTTTAGTCGATACAGGTCACTCGTACTCGGGACTATGTCAGTATTACGGCGGTAAGTATATCACGTATTCTGAGCACAAACCCATTACAATGAATCCGTTTCGCATCAGTGAGAGCGAATACAATGAAGAAAAGCGCGAGTTTTTAAAATCTCTGATTGGTCTTTTATGGAAGGGTGCAGATGGTTCACTCAATCAAGTGGAAGACAGCGTACTGATGTCAACCATTCAAGCCTATTACAAAATATATTTCGGACAAGACAAACGACAACTCAGTTTTAATAGTTTTTACGAGTTTTCACTCGGGTATATTGAACGCATCATCGACAAAGAGCGGATTAATTTTGATTTAAACGAATTTCAATTCATCCTAAAAAAGTTTTACGCAGGTGGTGAATACGCAGCCATTCTCAATGATGACATCGACCAAAGTCTGTTTGATGAAAGCTTTATTGTGTTTGAAATAGACGCGATAAAAGAACACAAAGTGCTGTTTCCGATTACAACACTCATAATCATGGACGTTTTTTTACAGAAAATGCGCCATAAATCGAATCGAAAAGCACTGATAATTGAAGAAGCATGGAAAGCGATTGCCAGTCCGATGATGGCAGGTTATATTTTATACCTCTACAAAACGGTGCGCAAATTCAGAGGCGAAGCGATTGTAGTGACGCAAGAACTCGACGATATTATTGGTAACGAAATCGTCAAAAACTCCATTATCAATAACTCCGACACGATTTGTCTACTCGATCAAACAAAGTTTAAAGACAGTTATGGCGACATCGCTGCGCTGCTCTCGCTGAACGAGATTGAGCAAAAGAAAATTTTCACTATCAATAATTTGCCGAACAAAGAAAATCGCGGACGATTTAAAGAAGTATATATAAAACGGGGCAGCGTAGGAGAGGTGTATGGCGTAGAAGTTTCGCTGCACGAATACTTGACATACACGACGGAGCGGAGTGAGAAAGAAGCGATTGAACAATACGTTCTTCAGTACGGCGGAAACTTTCAGCGCGGGTTGGATAAATTTATTTCCGACTTTTTGCTATCGCAAAAGAAACTATCCGACTTTGTTCGAATGGTACAAAATAATAAAACCACTCATCGCAAAGCTGTTGGAACGGGTGCTGTAAACGCATTTTAAAATTCAAACCAAAGAAAGAAAAAAGCAAAAACACACAAACAAAAAAATACAAAAAGACATCAATTATGAACAAGACATATAAAATCAGCCTAGGAATCTTCATCCTTATAGCAATAAGTGGCAGTATTTCAAAAGTGCAAGCCCAAGCCATTGTATGGGATCCAATAGTACAAGCGCAATTGATTTACAACCATACGGTACAAAACAAAAATTTAGAAGAAATCAAAAATAATGAGACTAAAATATCAACGGCACAAACCGCTATTGCACTGGAAACAGAAGGGATACGACAGGTGGAGGAAAAGGTCTACAAATCCTTAAAAAGCGTGAGCATCGTTATTGCCAATGTAAAAGACATTGTTTATGCAGGTGAAATCGCCCAAGACATTGCCAAATACCAAACGCAGATGTATGATTTAGCGCAGCAACGACCAGAGCTTTTAATTGTGGCTGTTAAATCGGAAGCCGCACTTGCTAATAAAGGCGTCGAATTGCTGAATTATATCATCGTCGCTACAACCGCCACCGATGCCAATTTAATGAATAACCAACAACGCATCAGTATTATCAAACACGTCGTCGATGAACTGCGCTTGATGCGCGGCATGGCTTATAATATTGCGCGAGAAATGAAATACGTTGCTCAAAATGGCTTTTTAAGCAACCTCGACTTTTTAGGGTTTCGCTACCAACGCGATGCCAAATTGGTCGAAAACATATTGAAAGAGTTTAGAAAAAAATAGACAAATGAATAAGCGAACAAACGAACGAACAAACGAAAAAGCAAAATCAACGAACAAACAAACGAACAAAACTAAAGACACTATGAGACAAAAAAAGATAGGCGTACTACTAGCACTGGGTTTAAATGCAGTTAGCGCGAGCAGTTTAGTGGCACAAGCCATAACAATTGTAGAAGATGACAATAAAAATAACCAAATACAGCGCGAAGTTTTGTGGTATGAGTGGGATGGACATACGCCAGGTTGGTTTTACTGGATTTATGAATTATTTCAAGATGATCCATACAGAGACAAAGACCGCAGAAATATTATTCAATTGTTGCCGACGGTGGCGATGACGCAGATTTCGAAAGAAGAGACGGACAAACAAAAAAAATATACCGACGCGATGGCACAAGACAAAGCGTTTATACTTGCAGATTTAACCGTTGATTATGCATATTCGATGATAAGCAACGATATGAAAGCTGCACGCAATCACGCACAAGAAGTGATAGCCAAAGCGCAAGCACTCGGCGTTTATCCAGACATCGTTACTAAAATGACGAATGAATATGTCCGTATTGAAGGACGCATCACTGCGATTCGAAATTCGGATTTAAGCAATGCCGATAGACAAAAAGGTTATCAGATAGAAGTTGAATCGCTGAGAAAACTTGCCCTCATGGGCAATAGAATGGTGATTGTTTTTAAATCGATACCGCACTAATCAATTAAAAATTAAGAATTAAAAATCAAGACAAAAAATCTGCTCATTCCAACATACAAAAGATGAAACCTATATTTTTATTTTCGGAATTATTAGACCAAGATATGATAGACCTGATTCAAGGTTTATACGACGCTATGACGGTTCGACAGGAATACTATGTCGAATTTGCGCAACTCCTGTGCGCCCTTTTCATGTTTTTGTACTTGGCTTTAGAAGGCTATAAAATGATGGTGGGTGATAAAAAATTGGAAGTGATGCCACTACTGCGCCCTTTTGCGCTGTCGCTCGTCGTCATGTTTTGGACTGGATTTGTCGACATTATTAAAACACCATGCCGATTACTCGCAGACGGTGAAAAAGATTCCTTTCTCGCTAATATGCAAAGACTCGACGATGAGAGTAATCAGCGCTATGCACTGATTGATCAAGTGGGACAACAGCTAATAGATAAAAGTATGGATGCCGAACGCGCAGGTCAACAAGTGAGTAATACAACAAGCGGCGATTTTTTGGGTATTGGTGAAACGCTCGATAATCTCTGGAACATGATTAAAGGGCAATATTTGCTCGTCGAATCCAAAGTCCGTTTTATGGCGCATCAGATGATTGAATACATGGCAGTCACTTTTTTTCAAGTCTGCACGTATGTCGTATTTTTTCTGCAAGCCATTTTTGGTTCAATCCTCATCATTCTCGGTCCGATTGCCTTTTCTTTTTCCATATTGCCAGGTTATCGAGATGCCTATTTGAATTGGATTGCCCGATTTATCAGCGTGAGTTTGTATTCAGTCATTGCTTATTTGGTTTTAAATATGGCGATTGAAGTGATACGACTCGGTGTTCTCAAAGAACTCACCGCGCTCAATGCCGTTAAAACCGACCCGAACGCCTTTGTCATGTACGTCGCAACCTCATCGGGTAATTTATTCAGTTTTATCGCTTCCATTTTAGTCGCTGCTATCGGCATGCTGACTATTCCGAGTATTTCTACATGGATAGTGAGTACATCGGGCGCAACAAACGCTATGCGCACAGGCGGTAGTGTGGTGATGCGATCAGCCACAGCTACATTTAAAGGCGGATAAAAACCACTAAAATACTACTCAGAATCCACTAAAAACGCACTAAAAACGCACCTTAAAATTATACAAACACATGATACAGAGTATAGAAAATAAATTCAAGCTATCGCTTATTATCAGCATCGGAAGCCTTGTAAGTAGCCTCATTATTGTGGCGATGGTTTTGTTTTACGCTTTTGGTTTGATTCAAAAAGAGCGCAAACACATTTACGTTTTGGATAGCCAAACACCCGTTTTGGTCAATCAGTCGGATATGTCTGTGACGCGAGAAATAGAAATCAAAAGCCACGTCAATACCTTTCATACGCTGTTTTTTTCATTGCCACCCGATGACGAGTTTATCAAAAATTCGATGAATAAAGCTATGTATTTGGTGGATGAATCGGGTCTGAAGCAATACAACACGATGAAAGAGAAAGGCTTTTTCAATCAAATTATGTCGAGTTCTGCTTCGATTAGCATCAAAACGGATTCTATTAAAGTGGATGTAGCGACTAATAAATTTACTTATTTTGGTACGCAGCGCATAGAGCGCGAAACATCCATTTTAAAACGCGCCATCATCACCGAAGGCTCTGTGCGAGATGTGCCACGCAGCGAGAATAATCCGCATGGACTGATTATTACCGATTGGAAAACGGTGTACAATAAAGATTTAGAATATAAACCCAAACGCAATTTCTAACAACAAACTTAATCGTCATCATCTATGAATGCCACGCATAAAAATAGGAAACTTCAGTTTAAAAACTGGACAGATAATCACAAAAAGCAGATTCTCATTGGCGTTCTCATCTGCGTTTTTTTCGAACTCGTTTTGCTATCTATCCGATTTTACAATTATAAAGACAGTAAGCCATTAACGAATGAGTTGATTAAGGTAAAAAAAATGACGCGTAAAATTAAGTCTGCTAGTAAAAACAAATACAGCGAATACGCCAGCGTTCAGGCTTTATATCAGCAGGCGCAATCCATTATGAAAAAAGACAGCGTTACCAAAGCTGACTACGCACAACTCAAATTGATTGACAGCACGATGCGCACCTTGATTAGAAAATAAAACAAGTTCATTTAAAGTTCAAAAGCGAATCACATTTCAAATCCAACATATTATGCTAGAAAATTTCAAATCCAAAGTTTTAGAGGGTATCAAATCTAAACCGAAATATATGCTGCCTTTGGTGTCATTTGTCTTTTTTGTGATACTCAACGGTATTGCACAAGTAATTATTAAGCCCAAAGAAAACCTCAATCAAAAAGTGGCGAGTAACGCAATGAATGCAGAATTACAAGATCCCAATTTAGATAAATCGCAGACAAAAAATAAGTTTGATGCGCTGTTCGAAGCCTACGATAAAAAAACGGATTTTTCTGCCATTCAGGATTTGCAAGGTATGGATACAGATGTTAAAAGTCTCGAACTAGACGATAAGAATTTATATTCGATGTCTGAAATGGAAAAAATATCGAACGACAACGGACGCGGATTAATGAATAATAAAAACGGAACTAACGCATCGAACTACACTGCATTCAAAAATTCTGGCGCAGGAAATCCGTTTGCAGAACTCAATTCTAATACAAAAGGCGCAAGTGCGTCATCGAATTACCTCAACAGAGGTGATAACAAAGGTTTTAATAAATCGTATTCGAATTACGAAAATCATCTCAACGGTTTAAATAATCCGAATAACCCGTATAATCCAAACAACTTGGACAGATACAACAGCTCAAACTATATGCGAAACGACAATTACCCTAATGCCAATAATTATAATAATGCCAGAGACGCAGCACCCAAGCGCAGTGCTTACGACGAAAATATGGCACTCTTTAAAGCGCAAATGGATGTCATTGACTCGATGACAAATAAAGGAAAAGGAAAACAGAAATCGAATTTAGGAGAAACAAATGATGAGACAGAAAACAAAAACAACAGAGACAGAAAAGGCGATAGAAATAATAAGTCTTCAGAAAAAATTATCGAAGTCACGAAAACAGAACAAGATAACAGCCGCTACTTCAATACGGTTGGACTATCAAAAAATAACAGTTTTATCAAAGCCATTTTGGATGAAGGTTTGAAGGTGTATGATGGTTCGCGCGTGCGCATTCGCTTGATGGATAACATACAATTGGGTGAAAAAACACTCGAAAAGGGAACGTATTTATATGGTATCATCAGCGGTTTTGCGACGCAACGCGTGCAACTAACTATTACAAGCATTGCTTACAACAGCGAAATTCTAAACGTGAAACTCGATGTATACGACCAAGACGGCATGAAGGGTTTGTATATTCCAGAAAGTCTGTTTAGAGAAATTGCTAAAGAAGCGGGTTCAAAATCTATTGGGCAGAATATTCAATTTTCAGACAACAATACGGCGAACGCGAGCAGTATCGCCTACTCAGCTGCGCAGGATATTTATCGCACTTCAACGCGAGCCATGTCGGATGCCATTCGAAAACGCAAAGCCGTTCTGAAATACAACACGCAAATATTTTTGGTCAACGTTAAAAATTAAGACACAACAATCCATTCTTCTACCAGAATAATTAAAATCAACATGCTATGTCATTATTAAGCACACATTTCAAATCGTCTTTAGGATTACTCATTGTCTTAACGCACGCGATGAATCCAGAAAATATAACCGCACAAACACGTTTTGTGAGTACCAGAACAGATAGACAAACCACGTCGCGCGATGCACGACAACCCGTTATTGAACAAATATTCGTCAATAAAAATGTCTCGACGCATTTTATCATGCTCGATGCTGTAAAATATTCTGACATCAGCACGCCGAGTGTGGTGGGTGATATTCCCATTAAAAACATATTGCGCATTAAACCACTCACAGATAGTGTAGGTATTTTGGGTTATGTCACCATCGCCACCGAAAGGCAGTTGATTACATTTGAGTTGATTTACACCACCGATTTGCGCAAAGCCTGCAAACAATACGAAGTAGGGAAGACTCAAAACTACCAACACCCCGACGTGAAACTGTCGGAACACGAAATGCAAAGCATCAGCGAAACGGTGCTACGCAGAAAATCGAGTAACAAGCGCATGGTTGAAAAAAATGGCATAAAATTTATTCTGAACAATGTTTTTGTTGCTACCGACCATTATTTTTTTGATGTGACGATTCAAAACCAATCCAATATCGCTTTTAATATCGACCAAATTCGATTTAAGATTGAAGATGAAAAATTAACGAAAGCGACCAATTTTCAGCAAATTGAAATGAATCCGACATACCAATACAACCACACTGCAGACTTTACAAAAACTTACAGGAATGTATTCGTCTTTGAGAAATTCACCTTTCCGAACGATAAGATTTTTACGATTGAACTGGCTGAAAAGCAGTTTAGCGGACGCGCAGAAGTGCTGAAAATTAAATACAGCGATATTTTAGGCGCGGAGAGTTTGTAGAATAACCAATAATTTATAGAATATGGAAGAAAGCAAAGAACTCAAAAACCTGTATTTTTTATTGCAAGGCATAGTGTACTTAACCATCATACTTGAAGCCTTGGTGTATTTCGGCTATCAAATGAACTTGCCTAAAAACGTGTTTTTAGTTGTGTTAAAATTTCAAAAATTCGCCATTTACCACAATGTATTTTTAAGTAAAGGATTTACTTTATTACTAATTGCCATTGTCGCTATTGGTACACGCGCACAAAAAAGCACAACATGGATTACAAGTCGACACGTCGTTATCCCGCTGTTGTTTGGATTAACTTTATTTTTTGGAAGCGTTGTTTTCTTACTTTTAGGAAAGTCCGACATTATTTTTCAACACTTGACGGTGTTTCAATGCGGCTATATCGCCGTATCTATTTTGGGCGCAGTGATGATTCAAGTGGGTGCAGATAATATTTCGAAGCATATTAAATCGCGACTATTGCGCGATAGGTTTAACGTAGAGAACGAATCGTTTGAGCAAACACAGCAGCGTATCGATACGCCGCAATCGGTGAATATTCCGATGCGCTTTTACCACAAACAAAAACACCATGTAGGATTTATCAATATCGTCAATCCGTTTCGCGGAACACTTTTACTCGGTACGCCAGGTTCAGGCAAATCATACAGTGTTGTAAACGAGTTTATTCGTCAGCACAGTGCCAAAGGATTTATGCTCGCTGTGTACGATTTTAAGTTTCCAGATTTAACGCACATCACGTATGCCAATTACCAAAAAAATCTGAACGCCAAAAATATTCCAGCCAATACACAGTTTCACATCATCAATTTGAGCGATGTGGAATACAGCCGCAGAGTAAATCCGATTAGAGCCGATTACATTCAAACACTCGCCGATGCGCAAGAAACGGCTGAAGCACTGATCGAAGCACTCAAAAAAGGATCATCGAATTCGGGTTCGGATCAGTTTTTTAGTCAATCAGCCATTAATTTTTTATCAGCCACCATTTATTTTTTTGCGAAACACGACGCGGGTAAATATTCTTCCTTCCCTCACGTGATGTCTTTTTTGAATAAAGGTTACGAAGCCATTTTCAAAGTTTTGTTCACGCAGCCCGAACTCATCAGTCTTTTATCACCGTTTAAATCGGCTTTCGAAAACAAAGCGTTTGAACAACTCGAAGGACAAATCGGCACGTTAAAAATACAAATTTCAAGACTTGCGACGAAAGAATCTTTTTGGGTTTTGAGTGGCGATGACGTTGATTTGAAAATTACGAATCTGCAAAATCCCGCGTATTTAATCATTGCGAATAATCCGCAAACACAAAATGTAAATAGCGCATGCAATACACTTATTCTCACGCGGTTGGTGCGGTTGATAAACACCAAAGGAAATTTGCCTTGTTCACTCATCATCGACGAAGCACCGACGCTCTACTTTCACCGACTTGAAAACTTGATGGCAACAGCGCGAAGCAATAAAGTTTCAACTTTACTCGGACTTCAAGAATTACCCCA
>JAYVDU010000254.1:0-4811 GCA_043749245.1 Bacteroidota bacterium
CTCCTCTCAGCTTGTTCTATAATTGCCATACGCGCTCTACCTGTTCTATTGTTTACAATCTCAATAGCTATAATAACAATGGCTTTGCCATCCGCTCCACGTCCACGTTTCCCTTTTTTTACACCGCCAATAAAAGTTTCATCTACCTCAAACTTACGCCTTAATTTATCCCTTTGAGGTAACACCATTATCTTTCTGAATTTGTGAAGCCACGTCCATACTGTATCATATCTATTAAGCCCTAATACTCTCTGAAAACTTAACGCACTTACTCCATTTTTTGAACTATCATATACCATAAAATTCTAAAAAGTAAATGCAACGGTAATTGAGATTTATTAAATATCGTGCCTGATAACACACTCGTTTCTTGTTTACACTTTTTGCATATCAAAACATTTCTTTTGTTTTGCCAAAATTCTTTGCCAAAACAAAATTCACATTCGAAGCCATTTTCATATTTAAGTGAAAATAAATACGCTATACATTGCTCATCTGTTGAGAAAGAACGCTCAAAGTCCATCTGATTTTTAGGATACAACATCCCCTAAATATAAGGACTTTTTAATGTGTGATAATCGGATAGCAATATTAATTTATTTAATTCGGAAATTTAAATTTAGGTGTCCCAGCAGGCAAGACAGAAATAAAAAAATAAATTTTATCGAATTCATACAATTCGTTTTCTTCTTACGAAAAATTATTATCGAGATCATAGCTGATAAAATAACTGTGATTATCTTTACCTTTCAATTTTAAAAGCGAAATACTAAATCCATTGAAGCAGTAAATTGGAAATTTTTTGTACCTAAATCATAAGGTGTCACATTTGTTTTATTCCATGCATGTTCATATCTTACTTCCGGTCTGATGATAATAAAATTTGTAAAGTGATGCGACCAACCAATCGTATGACTTGTGTACCATGTTGCATATCCTGTTCGGTTTCCAACCATGTCATCTAAGCCTTCGTTTCTTATGGAGATGTAATCTTTTGATGAACATAATATTTGGAAATAATTAAGTAATGCAAATGTTTTTGATATACCTGGATGAATCGGACCAATCCCACCTCCTTGGCCATATCTGAGTGGGCCATAAATAGCAGTTCCTCCAATTGCAGCATTATATTCCCATAGATAGTAAGATTCTGTCATCATATGAATGCGCTTGTTAAACTTATGTCCCCAAACGCCCACTAATACTTGTAAATTATCATGTCCGTTTTTATATTCTCCTTTACCAATTGAATTAAGACCACCATACAATGCTTCTTTATTGTTTTTCGATACCCATCTGATCATACCTAATCCATTAACTTGTGAAGAATTGCTGAGCGGCGACATATCATTGCCGCCATGAATTCCCAATTCAAATTGCAATTGTTTACTTAGGCGAATAGTTGTATTTATACCGGTAAATGTATATGGGTCAGCGGCAAACATAAGAGAGTGGCTGCAAAGGTAATTATCGGGAGCCCACTGCGCTTCAATATCCGCCGGAGACATAAAACGACCAAACTTAATAAGCATGCCCTGAGCAACTTTTGGAATATAAACAAGCCCATAGACTTGCGTTGGGTCGTAGCCATATACATTATTATATTTTAGCAACTGGTCACTTAAATAACCTTTTGCAATAGTATAACGATAATCAATCCCATAAATATTATCAACTACAAAGCCCCAGTCAACATGTTTGGTTTGCTGTGTATTTGGCTGACGTTCTACTCGCAAAATAACCTGATTTAATACAACTTTATTAGGAATAATATTATAAGCCATAGGGCTGTTAGTATTTTTAGAAGAACTGGCATTAGCAGAACAATCTACCCATCCATAAATTTTTATGCGGGCTTTATCCCATTTAACCCAGGTTTTTTTTCCGGTTTTTTGAATGGTTTTTTTAAAAAATCAGGTACTTCATCAAGGGTGGTTCCAATTACCGGGTCTCCACACCATTCTGCCATAGGAAAAGGTGTGTTTGCAAAGGGCGAAGCCATAGCTCTGCCATTGCTTTCTATGGTGTCTTTTATTAAGACGTTGGTGCTATCGGGTTTTTCCTTTTGACTATAAATCATGAGATGCATGTAAAAAGTAAAAAAAAATATTAATGGTTGTTTCATTTCCTAAATATATCGTATTTATGATATTTTCCCGCATAAAATAAAAAATATTTTTTGTAACTACTCAGGTAGGTTAAATTCAGTATTAACAGGCTATTCAAGCTGTTCATAAAAATGAAAAAAGTTAAATTTTACAACCTAATTTTTAAAAAAAATGAACAATATAAAGGGTTTAACTTTTCACAAAACTTATCAATATATTAACAAAGTACGGTTAGACGCGAGTTTCAAAGGCACCCCCCACCTGAGTAGTTACCATTTTTAAAAATATGTTGATTCGATTTTTATTATTTCCTTAGCACTTATTTGTAATGATATCTACCAATTAATAGTTTTAATCCATCGCCTCTGTCGGGAGCAAGTTTTGATATGCTTTCTATTAACAAAGCATATAATACTGGACAAATAACAATTAAAATTACTGTTAGTTTTAATGATGGTAAAAAAATATTTTCATAATATTTTGTTTTAAAAGAACAAGTGCTGAAAATCCCCAAAAGAGTGTCGAACCTTGAAGAAGGTGTGAATAAAATAATGGGGCTTTGCTCAAACCTATCTAAAATATTGGGTTTGCTGCCATTTAAGGGTAAGCAGATCTTCCAAAATCTCATCTTTCCAAAGGGATTCAATGATATTAAGAAAACAGGTGAAAGTCAAATCAAAAAATAAATTCAGAGGCCCTCTGCATTGCACAACTGACATGGGATGTAGCGAAAATAAAAATGACGGAGTCAAAATTAATTTTTGACATCCCCCATTTAGTGGACTTCACAGATAAAATCTCGAACCAGTTACTGAAGGACATAGAAATACTATCGAGTTTAAAACATTAATTTCAAGATTAGAGGGATTAGACATTTTGTATGTTAAATCTAATTGTGTATTTCCCAAAAGTCGCAACTAAACAAAAAAACACGCTAAGAATGAAGATAAATCAACGAATTAGCGTGTAAGTAGTATCACCAAAAAGGTAAAATTTGCAGTATTATTAAGCAAAACTACTATGTTCAAAGTTAGACAAACTTCAAAAAATATCACACTCTTTGGTAGATTAAATTTTATTTATGATGATATTAATCGCAAGGGCTTAACAGCATTTATAGATAAGCAATTAGGTTCACGCCATGCTTTAGCAAAATATTCTTACTCTGATATTTTATTGTTGTTATTTGTTAATATACTTTGTCAAGGAGAATATATTGCTGATTTACAAACCTTAAAAAATAAATTTAGCGAGCAAGTATTTACAAAAATTCCATCTCCAGATACGGTTGAGTATGGTTGCCAAGAACTAAAAACTTCTACTGTAGAAATAGCAAGCGAGCACGATTCAAAAATAATTCATCAAATTAATTATAATACGGAGTTAAAAAAAAGCCTTGTTTCCCTTGCTATTGAAACAAAGCAATTAGAAAAAGAGAATAAAACATACACCTTAGATTTTGATAATGTTGTTGTATCTACCCAAAAACAAGATGCTAAGATGAGTTACAAAAATATTAAGGATTATCATCCAAACATTGCATTTGTTGGTAGAATAACGGTGCATATCGAAAACCATAATGGCAATACGCCAACATGCTACGCGCAAGCCGAAAATATTAAAACGTTGTTTTGAAAATTTAGAACAGCAAAACATTAGCATTGAACATTTTAGAGCAGATTCTGCATCGTATCAAAAAGAAGTAATAAATTTAGTGTCTCAAAAAAGCAATTATTTTTACGTTAGAATTACTGATTTTTCTGACATTAGACAGCATTGTTGGGCCATACAAAATTGGGAAACAATAGAAATAAATCACCAAAAAAAATAAGTAGGCACTGTGTTATATTGTCCGTTTGGCGAAACTAAAAGCTATCGAATTGTGGTCACACGCACCGAAAAGAAACCTACTCAAATTGATATGGAATCACATACAGCCTAAGATTACTATGGCATTATGACTAATAACTTAGCGTTAATCAACCAAGAAATTATTGAATTTTACAACCAGCGTGGCGATGCAGAAAACTCTAATCGTTTTTTATTAAACGATTTTAATTTGCATCCTTTACTCTTCCCTGATATGTGTACAAACACCATATATTTACTTAATGGCAATGTGTCCCAAGTTATTTGAATGGACAAAATTGTTTTAGTAAACAATAATACTGAAAAAATTACGCTAACAACAAGAATTAAAGCCCTTTGTTTTAATTACATCACAATAGCAACAAATTTTGTTATCCATGCACATCAAAAAATTATTCAAGTATTTTCTCCAACAGAATATTGTATATTTGAAATTTAAAATAAAGATGGCATTAGTATCACCTATGAGATTCGTAATTTAAAAACGATTGAACAACCTTATATTATTATTTTCACAAATAAAGCGGATGATTATATTCAAATTACGGCCCTTAATTCAGGTGCTGATGATTTTATTATAACTCCCATAAAGCCCGCCCTTTTTGAACCTCGAATTGCTATGTTCAAAAAAAGATGGCTAACTAAAAAAAATACGGATAGCGAAAACCTTTCTACTAAAAAATTTCATGTAGACAAAGAACAATATGTTATTATTACTGAAAAAGGGAAAATAGCGCTTCCTCGTAAAGAGTTTGAAATGCTTAGCCTAATGTATTTTAATTCTAATAAAACATTTACGCGCCAAGATTTTGCTAAACAAATATGGAACTCCAT
>JAYVDU010000255.1:0-4800 GCA_043749245.1 Bacteroidota bacterium
ATTCTTGAAAGATATCGGTTATATCTTTATCATATTTATTGGCGGTATACTCATCCAAATCAATGAAATGATAGCCCATTGCTTTTGCTAATTTTTTTCCTTGTGTTGTTTTTCCGCAGCCCATGAAGCCACACAAAAATATTAGTTTTTTATCTTCCATATTTTTTACTTTACTATTTGTTTTTAAGTTGTTATATAATGTCTTTATGTGTTATTTAACTTGCACGTAAACGCAGTGTCGGATAAGAAAGCTTCAAGTTCGAGGCTTGCGATACCGCTCCAGCGGTATAAATAATGGGAGTTTACTTTTCGCAAATGACCATTTTTCAGTCGAGCATAATGCGGCAATTTGCCAGTGTCAAATTGAGCGGGCAGGTGCGGAGATTGGAGTTTTCTTGCTGACACTATTTATTAATTTTCATTAATCGTATAACCTTTTCAATATCCTCTGGTGTATCAATACAATGGCTGTCAAACGTGGTAACGGCACATTTTACTTTAAATCCATTTTCGAGCCAACGCAATTGTTCTAATGATTCAGCCTTTTCTAAAGAAGAGGGTTCTAATTTGGTAACAGCTTCTAAAATATCTTTTCTATAAGCATACATTCCAACATGTCTGAAATACTCATGATACTTATGCCATTCTGCTTCAGGCTTTCCTTTTATATAAGGAATAACCATTCTGCTAAAATATAAGGCTTCGTTATTTTTATTGAATGTGATTTTTACTTCGCCTATATCAAATAGCACATCGTGTGAATCAACAGGAATCATCAATGTAGCGAGTTCTGTTTTACCTTCGCACACATTACATAATAAATCTATTTGAGTAGGATCGATGAACGGCTCATCGCCTTGTATATTAATTACATAATCAAACTTACCCTTCACTTGTTGCAGAGCCTCAAAGCAACGATCGGTTCCGCTGGGATGTTCTGCTTTTGTATAAACTGCTTTCCCACCAAAAGATTCTACATGTTTGTAAATTCGCTCATCATCAGTGGCAACAACAACATCCGATAGGTAAGTCGATTTTTTTGCTTGCTCGTATACGCGTTGTATCATACTTTTTCCTAAGATATCAATTAATGGTTTGCCGGGAAATCGGCTGGATGCATAACGAGCAGGTATAATTCCTAAAATGGTAGACATAGTGTATGGTGTTTAGTGCTTATAATAAAACATAGTGTCAAAAAAGATAGTTTCAAGTTCGAAGCTTGCGATACCGCTCGAGCGGTATAAATAATGGGAGTTTGCTTGCTTGTACTGAGCGACGTTTACTGAGCGGAGTCGAAGTAAGTCGAAGTATCGCAAATGACCATTATTAAGACAAGCATAACGAAGAAATTGTAGTTTTCTTGCTGGCACTATTTAACTGCCATTAAAAGTACAAAAAGTTGTTTGTATTTATTGAGTTAAATTCTATCTTTAAAAAATAATGATGATTCGACTTTTTATACTATTTGTGATATTTGCAGGAAATCTTTGTTCTCAAATTTCAAAAGATCATTTAAAGGATTTTAAGATCATTTCAGACATGATGGATTCTGCTAAAAAAATAACGTCTATTCGTTATAAGATGAAATCCATGGAACGCATTGAAAGTGGCTATAACAGAGCTAGTACGCAAATAAAATTACAGATCAATCCTCGTAAATCTTATTTATTAAATACCGAAAATAAAATTGAGATATTATATAATTCTACCGAATCAGCCACCAAATGTTTGGTAAAACCTCATACCTTTCCTTATGTTTCTCTCAATTTGGATCCTCGTGGAAATTTAGTTCGGAAAAACCAACACTTTACAGTACTCGAATTGGGTTTTGATTTTACCGTAAGAACCATTGCAGTAGCTCTTAGTAAAGAAAAAGAACAAATCATTAAACACCTCGCAGTAGCTGGGAAAGTTGAGAAAAACAACATGCATTGCATCATGCTTATCTACGAAAATTTAAATTTTGCTTACCAAGATTATATCGTACAGCCTAAGGAAACAGTTAGCAGTATTGCCGCTAAATTTGTTGTTAATGATTATATGGTTCGGACTAAAAATAAATTGTATAACGATTATGGTTACTTAAAAGTGGGCTCTATCATCAAAATCCCTTCGTTTTACTGCAAAAAAGGCGTTTTTTATATTGACGAAAAAACAATGCTTCCTATTAGTGTCAGCATTTTTGATGAAGTTGGTTTATTTGAAAGCTACGATTATTTCGAAGTTGAATTAAATAAACACATTCCGGATAATGAGTTTAAAAAAGATTTTAAAGGTTATAAATTTTAATAGTTCTTTCAGTATTTTATAAGGAATTAATTTAAATAAACTAACGCATACGTTGGTAACACTTCGACAAGCTTAGTGCAACGTGGTGCGGCTGGCTTTGGCGAATTGCGAAGCACTCATTTATTCCGAAAGGTTAAAATAAAAAAAACATGAATAAAAGGAGCGATATACATCTTTTTCTGGTGGCGCTGTGAAGGCTCTTCGTGCCAAGAAAAAATGGATATGGCTTTTCGCCTTGACTTTTGTATCTTTTGGTCAAGCAAAAGATAATAAAAAAATCAATTAGTTTTTTGGAGAAAAATTTTAATAACTCATTCCCAAATTAAAAAACACAAAACTCCACATATCGGCAAATTCGTTTATTTGCTTATCTGTTGGCTTTCCCGAACCATGCCCCGCATTGACATCGACTCTAATTAATGTGGGATTAGTTCCTATATTATTTTTTTGAAGTGTTGCAGTAAATTTAAATGAGTGAGCTGGCACTACCCTATCATCATGATCTCCTGTTAATACTAGCGTAGAGGGGTATGCTACCTTTTTTATGTTATGCAAGGGAGAGTATTTTATTAAACAATCAAACTCGGCTTTATTCTCGCTACATCCGTAATCCACTGTCCAAGCCCTACCTATGGTAAACAAATGAAAGCGCAACATATCTAATACGCCAACCGTTGGAATAGCCACCTTTGCAATATCAGGTCGTTGGGTCATAACAGCACCAATTAATAACCCGCCATTACTGCGGCCATGTATTGCTAATTTCTCGTGCGACGTGTATTTTTCTTTAACCAAATAATCACAAGCCGCTATAAAATCATCAAACACATGTTGCTTTTTACATTTAGTGCCAGTCAAATGCCATTCTTCGCCATACTCGCCACCACCGCGCAAATTAGGCACACAGTAAATACCACCGGCTTCTAAAAATACGGTGCGATCTATTCTAAATTCAGGCGTGTACGAAATATTAAAGCCACCGTAACCAAATACAAAACAGGGATTATTGCCATTTAATTGTATTCCTTTTTTATGCGTCATAAACATGGAAATCATCGTCCCATCCTTGCTCGGATAAAATACTTGTTTTGTTTCGTAATCATTGGAATTAAAAATACAATTTGGTTTAAATATTCGGCGACTCGTAAATACCTTAGAATCGTAATAAAACACTTCTTCCGGGCATATATAAGATACCGTAGAATACATTGCAAAATCATCGTCTCGAGAAGAGTTAACTCCATTTACTTTGCATATTCCCGGCAATGCAATTTCTTTTTCTACTTTACCATTGATTGAATGTAAAAATAATTTTGAAGATGCTTTTTGTAAATAATTAGAAATTAATTTATTTCCGCAAAACACAACTCCTTCTAATAAGTCTTCTCTTTGAGCTAGCACATCTTCGCAACTACTTATGGATGGGTTGTTTAAACTTAATTTTATTAATCTATAGTTGGGTGCTTTATAATTTGTGTAGATATAAAACTGATTTCCAATATTATCTATAACGGCATATTCGTTTTCAAAATTAGTAACAATAGGAATAAATTGGGAGTCCGTATTTATCAAATCCTTTATCATCAGGCTTTGTCCGCTGGTTGTTTCGCTACCATATAGTATTAAATAATTTTCATCATGAGTAACTTGCGCTGAAAAATTTCTGTTAGGATGTTTATCATCGTTATAAATTAAAACATCTTCCGATTGAGGCTTACTCAATGTATGATAGTATAATTTATGAAATTCATTTTTTTGCGTGAAGGCTTTTTCATTGCTTGGTTCATCATAACGGCTATAATAAAATCCATTTCCTTTCCATGCAATACTAGAAAACTTAACCCATTTGATAAGATCCGTTAATTCTTTGTTTTCAGCAATATTTTTTACATGTATGTCTACCCAATCACTTCCTGCCTTTGATACCCCGTACGCTAAATAAATTCCGTCTTTAGAAATAGACATTTCCCCAAGCGATGTTGTTCCATCATTTGATAATACATTAGGATCTAACACCACTTTAAATTCATCCAGCAATGATTGTTGCGAACAAAACACTGCTTGATTTTTTAATCCATCATTTCGAAATGAAAAAAACAATTTTCCTTTTTTAAAAGGTGTGCTCATTTTATCAAAATTCCAAAGCGCCGTTAAACGGTCTTTCAATTTATTTCTAAATGGGATTTGAGATAAATACTGAGATGTCGTTATATTTTGTTGTTCAACCCAAGCCTTGGTTTCCGAAGAATTATCATCTTCCAACCAACGATATGGGTCTTCTATTTTTGTCCCATGATAATCATCGGTTTGTTTAACCGTTTTGGTTTCTGGATACGTGATTTGACTGTACATATTTAAACATAAACTTGTGAATAGAACGCTATACAAACTTGTATTTATAACCCTCATAGTAATTAATTTTATAGGAAATGAAATTAGATAAAAACAAATATACCAAAGAAGTAGAAGATACGCTAACACAGCTATCGCTCAATAGCGATAAACAAAAAG
>JAYVDU010000256.1:0-4796 GCA_043749245.1 Bacteroidota bacterium
TTATGTCCGCCAAACTGCTCTAATAAATGACTGCAATTTTCAATCGCTGTATACACATCAAAGTCTTTCACACTGCGCGCAGAGCCTGTTGCTAAGCCATTGGATTCGGTGAGAATAATAGTTGGCTTGTAATATTTTTCAATCATTCGAGAAGCCACAATACCAACTACGCCTTTGTGCCACGAAGGATTAAACAATACCGTTGATTTTTTGAAAGGTGTAATCGGATTGAGTTCCAATGTTTCAAGGGCTTCGTCGGTAATACTAACATCAATATCGCGTCGCTGATTATTGGTTTCATTTATTTTTTTAGAAAACTCAGTAGCTTCATTTGTCTCGCTAATTAATAACTCCACCGCTTTGGAGCCATGCTCTATACGGCCGGCAGCATTAATACGAGGTGCAATCGTAAACACTAAGGTGTTAATATCAAGTTCTTTATCTTGCTTATTAAGCGCTAATAACGCCTTTAAACCTGGGCGAGGATTATCGTTTAATTGTTTTAATCCAAAATACGCGAGTACTCTGTTTTCCCCTGTAATGGGAACAATATCAGCAGCAATACTAGTTACTACTAAATCTAAATATTGTAACGCTTCTTGTTCATCAATACCATGTTGTATGCAAAACGCTTGTGCTAATTTAAAACCAATGCCGCAGCCCGCCAATTCTTTATAAGGGTAGGGGCAGTCTTTTTGTTTTGGATCTAAAACCGCTACAGCATAAGGTATTTTATCGCCTGGTAAGTGATGGTCACAAATAATAAAATCAACATTTTTGGAGTTAGCGTAATCTATTTTATCATTAGCTTTTATGCCACAATCTAAAGCAATAATTAAAGAGTAGTTGTTATCGGCAGCATAATCAATGCTTTTAAGCGAGATACCATAACCTTCAATATATCTATCAGGAATGTAATATCGTATTTCAGGAATATATTTTTTGAAAAAGCTATACACCAACGCAACGGAGGTTGTTCCATCCACATCATAATCACCAAAGATTAATACTTTTTCTTTATTGGCAATTGCAGTGATGATGCGCTCAATGGCTTGTTGCATTCCCTTCATATCAAAGGGATTGTGAAGCATATCTAACGAAGGACGAAAAAATATTTTTGCTTCATCAAAATTAGTAACGCCTCTTAAAGATAGAAGCTTAGCAATGATTTGGTCAACAGATAATACGTCTTGAAGATCGCTAACCGTTTTGGCATTACTGATTTGATGTATGTTCCATTTTTTTTCCATTTATCGTTGAGGTTTTACAACACAGAGATAAAGAGTTTTTAGAGCTCGCGGAGTTTGATGATCATATTATTTTTTATAAATCTTTGTGCTCTTTATTTAAGTATTGATAATCTCATTAATTAGTGCATGTGAGAAAACGTTGTGTCAGATAAGAAAACTCAAAGTTCGAGGCTTGCGAAGGCTTAAATAATGGGAGTTTGCTTTTCGCAAATGACCATTTTTAAGGCAAGCGTAACGAAGAAATTGGATTTTTCTCGCTGACACTAATTAGGCGATGTTATGATACACATTCATAATATCATCATCATCTTCCATTTTATCAATCATTTTTTTAAACTCTTCTTCTTGCTCGTCAGTTAATTCCTTGGTTGTTGTTGGTATAAAGGTTTTAATGGTTTCTTTCACTACATATTTTTTTTCTTCCAAGCCATTTTGCATTAACCCGAAATCGGTAAATGCAACTTGTACAATCAGTTCGTTGACTTCATCATCCCATGTTAATTCTTCAGCACCAAAATCAATTAAATCCATTTCTACTTCATCTCTGTCTAAGCCAGTAGAATCAAGCTTAAATAAGCCTTTATGTTCAAACATAAAACTCACCGATCCGTTGGTGCCCAGTGCTCCATTAGAGCGATTAAAATATAATCTTAAGTTAGCAACCGTTCGAGTAGGGTTATCTGTGGCGCATTCTACTAAAACCGGCACTCCAAAAGGTCCGTAACCTTCATAAATAATTTCATCGTAGTTATTGGTTTCTTTTTCCGAAGCACGTTTAATTGCATTGTCAACATTTACTTTAGGCATATTTACTGCTTTGGCATTAGCAATACAAATACGTAATTTAGGGTTCAAGTCGGGGTTTGGCCCACCTTGTTTTACTGCCATTACAATTTCTTTTCCAATTTTTGTGAATTGCTTAGCCATTTTAGCATAACGCTTAAACATGGTGGCTTTGCGGGTTTGAAATATACGTCCCATAGTGTTCTAAATTTTCTAAATTTTGGATAAATTTAACTCAAAATTACCAATAGCTTAACTACATTTGTAAAAATTTTTTAAAAATGGCTTCATTAGAAACATTAGATACCTTTCAAGTTCATATAAAATTACCCGAAATATTTACCAAACGTTTTGTTTCATTTATTCCACAGCAAAGGCAATTAGTTACCGAGTTACTCGAAAAACGAGTGATATTAAATTATGCCTTGAGTATGGATAGAAGTAATTTATGGGTAACTATACAGGCAAAAAATCAATTAGCCGTAATGGATATTTTAGCAACGTTTCCTATTATTAACGATGTGAAAGTTGAAATATTTGAACTCGCTTTTTTTGACAGCGCACATATAGGAATGCCCGAAATCATTATGAATTAGAGTGGTTGAGTTATGAAGCAATAGTTTATTTATGGCTTGTTTTAATAAATATGTTTTATGAGTTTACAGTTTTTCTTGGTTGTGATCTAACGTTAATTCATATCGAATTTCCAATAAAAAAAATATCTTTACATTCGTTAATAAGTTTAATTGAAAAAACTAACCTACATATTATTGCTTTGTTTTATTTCTTTCTTTAACGAAAGCTGTAAAATAAAATATTCCCTTAATGGAGCAACTATTCCTATTGAGGCGAAAACGGTATCGGTAGCCTTTTTTGCTAATAACACAACACTGGGTAGCCCGTCTCTTAGTCAGAAATTCACTGAAAAATTAAGAGATGTAGTATCTACACAAACCAATTTGGCTTTGATGAAACAAAATGGTGATTTACAATTTGAAGGAACTATTACGGATTATAATGTGGCGCCGGTTGCTATTCAAAGTGCAACAGATCAAGCGGCTTTAAATAGATTAACCGTTACGATAAGTGTAAAATACAGTAATAAATTTGATGCCACTAAAAATTTTGAGCAAAGCTTCACCCGTTTTGCCGATTATCCTACAAGCTCTTCATTATCAGCACAAGAGAACGATTTATTAATTTCTATTAATAAGCAACTCACAGAAGATATTTTTAATAAAGCATTTAATAATTGGTAATGTTACAACAGCAATTCATACAGCTTATCAAAAAGCCTTATCATATTGCGTCTTTGCAAATGGCCGACTTGGAAGTGCTTATCAATGAATATCCTTTTTTTGAATCAGCGCATTTGCTTTACACTAAAGGATTGCATGAGCAAAATGCCATTAATTATTCCAAACAATTACGTAAAACAGCTATTGTAGCTAATAGCAGAGCTGTATTTTATGAGTTGATTCATCAAAAAGTAAATCGTGTTGCAGAAGCTACAGAAAAAGTTTCTGTTGAAACTAATGTAAGTGAAACGATTGATGAGAAAATAATTACAGAAAAAGAGATTGCTAAAGAAGTATCAAAACCTGAAACTCCCCAATCAACCAGCCCAATAACGATTACCAATAACGACATTAAGGTTATTTATGTCAATACAGTTTCTTCATCCGTTAACGCTGTTGAAAAGGAAGTTCCGCGTTTAGAGCCTGTTAATAACGATATTGCTATTTTAAAAGATATTGAAAATGAAACAGAGGCTCCAATTGAAGAACCAATAACAGAAGCCTTTAACGAGGAAAAACTAAATACGCAAATTCAATCGGAAATTAATAGAGGGATCATACAATCGTATTTAGAAACCAATATTATTAAAACACCCGAACTGCATAAAGAAGAACCGAAGGAACCCGTTTCATTTACCGATTGGCTCAATCGCGTGAAAAAAGAAAGTGGAACAATTCAGAAAACAGAAGTTAAAATAAATAAAGAACCTGAAATTTTACCAAAAACAGTCAAAAAACCATCATTTTTTGACCAAAATAAAGGAATAATTGATAAAATAATTGAATCTGACCCGGGCCGTATAAAATTAGGAAACCAAAAGTTCTTCACGCCAAATGTGGATGCCAAGCAGAGTTTGCTCGAAAACGAACATTTAGTAACCGAAACATTAGCCAAAATTTACGCCCTGCAAGGGAATAATTCTAAGGCAATTAGAGCTTATGAAATATTAAGTTTGAAATTTCCACAAAAAAGTGTTTACTTTACATCCTTAATCGAAAAACTGAAATCAAATAAATAAATTATGCAAACTATTTTAACAATCGGAATCATCATTGTATGTATACTATTAATACTTGTGGTATTAGTTCAAAACTCTAAAGGTGGTGGTATATCAAGTAATTTTTCGGCAGCTAACCAAATTATGGGCGCACGCCGCGGAACAGATTTCATTGAAAAAACTACTTGGACATTAGCAATTTTATTATTGGTATTTAGTTTATTATCTGCACCAAAAAAGATTGATCAAGCGGATGCAACAGACACAGAAGGTTCCAGAACAAAATCAATGTCAAGTGGCGCTGTTGTTCCTGCTCCGGCGGCACAGCCAATGCAACAACCAAAATAATATATTTTTTAAAGAATTAAGAAAGCAGAACATTATGTTCTGCTTTTTTTATGCCCTTAATTTTTTAATTAATTAAGTATTTCTTTCCCAGAGACAGGTATAATTTTTAATCGTTAGCC
>JAYVDU010000257.1:0-14673 GCA_043749245.1 Bacteroidota bacterium
AATTACTGGTTTTATTTATTATCAGTTGGGGGTAGTGGTACTAACGATAACAGCAATGCATATACTGTATCAGCTATTACCATGGCAAAGGCTTCTGCGATAGCATATAGAGCGCTTACAACTTATATGACACCAAGTACAACGTATGCAGATGTTAGAAATTATACCATACAAGCAGCTAAAGATTTATACGGTGCTTGTTCAAACGAAGTCATACAAACAACTAATGCGTGGTATGCTGTAGGTGTTGGTAACGTATATGTATCAGGTACTATTGCCCCAAACTTTTTAGCCAGCCAAGTTTCTTCTTGTAGTTTACCAAGCGCTATTAATTTTAATAATACAACAGCAGCTGGTCAAACATTTAAATGGAATTTTGGAGATGGTACAACAAGCACTAATACCAACCCTTCTCATACCTATATAGCTAACGGAACGTATGCTGTTAAATTAGTGGCTACAGGTTGCACTGCTGGCTCTAAAGATTCTATTTTAAAAACAAGCTATATTACAATTAGCGCACCTTCCTCTCCGGCAGCTAATGGCACTAGCATTTGCTCTAATACATCAACATCTTTAACAGCATCTGGTAGTGGTGTTATTAATTGGTATAATGCAGCAACCGGCGGAATCTTATTAGCTACAGGCAATACTTTCGGAACACCTGTTCTTAATGCAAACACCACCTATTATGCGGTAAATAGTGTTTCTAATACGCCTATTTATGGTGCACCCGCAACTAATACCGTTTTTGGGGGTGGCTCCAATTTTAATGCAAATGCCGATCGTTATTTAATATTTGATGTATCGCAAGCTTGTACTTTAAAATCGGTCAAGGTTGTTTCAAATTCTGCTGGTAATCGTTTTATTGAATTGCGTGATGCGGCAGGAACAGTGCTTCAAACAGCGACCGTTAATATAGCTGCTGGTATGCAAACCGTTATTTTGAATTTTAATTTAACTCCCGGAACAGGCTATCAATTGGGTAATACAGTGGGTACACTCGTTGATATGTATCGAAATAATTCGGGTTCTGGTTATCCTTATAATATTGGAGGGTTAGTTTCTATTACTGCTGCTGATGCAGGAAGCACTTTTTATTACTACTATTATAATTGGCAAGTTCAGCAAGCAGATTGCCAAAGCCCTGCTACTGCTGTTACAGCGAGTGTTAGTATATGTACAGGACTTAATACAATAGCCGTTGAAAACGGTATACAATTATATCCAAATCCAGTTGCTGATCAATTGACCTTCACTATATCCTCAGATTTATTAGGAACAACTAAGTCTATTGAAATATACGATGCCATAGGTAAACAAGTGAAAATCGTTTCTGTTACAACAGAGCAAACAGCCGTTACCGTTTCAGATTTAGCAAGAGGCGTTTATACCTGTCGTTTCATCAATACATCCAATCAAACCATGGTGAAACGTTTTGTAAAAGAATAAGGTTTTTATCAAATAGTTCAAACAACATAGGTACATAGTTCACATAGAATATTTGTTTATAGGCTATGTTTCCTATGCGTCTATGTGGTTTAAAATGAACAATAGATAATTGTATATGGCATAAATAGTGGTACCGGCAACTATCGGTATGGCGTTTCGCTTTGTACCGAGCTATCGGTATTGGTTTCTCTATGGTAAAGCAAAAGAAAAAATCAAAAAATTTTTTGAGAAAACTCTAAAATAGGCTCGTTTTTTTAGCTAAGCATTTGTTGTATCTTTACGGCTTACAAAATAAGTTATATGATTAAGCCAATAAAATTAATTGAAGTAAAAAGTGAAATAGGAGCCGGTACCAGAGGTTCCAGTATGGGAGTTGATGCTATTAAAATTGCAGCCTTAGATTTTGGCAGTAATTTTTTTAAAAAGTTTAAAGCTGTTGAGGTACAAAACGAAAACCATTTATTATTAGAACCCGTTGTGAACGATTATGCCAAACGTATCAAAGGAATTTATACCTTAAACGAACGTTTAGCCAACGAAATAAAAAAGACCTTATTAAAAGAAGAAGTGCCTATCGTATTAGCTGGCGACCATAGTTCCGCCTTAGGCACCATTAGTGGTATTAAAATGGCTTATCCAACCAAGCGTGTTGGTGTTATTTGGATTGATGCACACGCCGATTTACATACGCCTTATACAACACCAAGTGGTAATATGCACGGAATGCCTATTGCTTGCGTATTAGCAGAAGACAATAAAGAACGTCAACAAAATAAACCAGATGATGAAACCGTTGAGTACTGGGAAAAATTAAAAAACTTGGGTGGCATCACTCCTAAAATTAATTATAACGACTTAGTATATATTGCGCTACGTGATTTTGAACCTCAAGAAGAATTTTTGATTAAGAAAAATAAAGTACGTGTATTTAATTTACAAGAAATCCGTAAAAAAGCGGTTGAGCGTGTAGCAATTGAATCTTTAAATTATTTAGATCACTGCGATATTATTTACGTGAGTTTTGATGTTGATAGTATGGATAGCCGTATTAGTAGTGGTACAGGAACACCAGTGCCAAATGGTATTACAGAGAAAGAAGCAGGAAATTTAATTTACTACATCATGCGTTCCAAAAAAATTGTGTGTTTTGAAATGGTAGAAATTAACCCAACGCTTGATAAAGAAAATTTAATGGCAGAAAATGCATTTGAGATTTTACAAAAAGCAACAAACCAATTAAATAACGATTTTTAAAATAATCTTGATAAAATTGATTTTATTCGTTTTTAATAATAATAAAATTAAACATGTCTTTAAGATCCTTTCTTGTTAGTTGATTTTTAGCAGATAAATAAAAATATTCATTAACATTCAATGTGTTTCTAAATTTTAGTTCCTCTTCGTTAGTTAATATATTCTTTCCAAATATTTTTAAATGACATGTTGTTTGTGAAGAATCACTATTAAGATAATAATATGGCATTGTAGCTATTTTACCAATCAATTCTTTGGTTTCATTTAATCGTTGAGCCATACTTTTATTTATTAGCAGTTCTCCCGATGTAACCTCCTTAAGATTACAGTTAAGCAAAGTATGAAGCTGTCCATAATTCCCATAGTAGCAAGCTCCTGGGTTTTGATAATAGTCATCCATAATATTTTCAAAAATAAGCTGTTCTCTTATAGAATCAGGAATTTCTTTATTTGATAGGCTAACGTAGATTTATACAAACAATTTATTTTTCGTTTAACTGCTGTAAAATCTGATTTATACAAAACTTTAAAATCAGTTGGATAAGAATCTAAATAATATTTAAGTTCATATACCAATACTACGGTTTTTTTATCTTGATTATTATCAAAATGTTTCATTTTTAATTTTAAAATTTTATAAAATAAATCATCTAATTCTCGATTAGTTATAATGCAATGCTTTTCCGTTGATAATATTATAGATAATAAAGCATATTTAATACTATTGCATATATCAGGGCAAATAATTGATATTTTGTCATCAATACTGCTTTTAGACCGATTGAATAAACGTAATTTTTCTAAAAAATCATGGAACTCATTTTCTGTGTTAATTTTTCCTAATGCAATTAAATCAATATAATCAGAATCTTTTGGAGAGGAATCGTTTATGTATTTATTAAAGCCAAATTCTAATTCTTGAGGAAATTCCAATATAATTTTACGAACATGATGACTATGATATAATTTTTTAAAAAGTGTTAGCGAATGATTATAATCTTTTTTTGAATGGCACTCACCGGTAAAAAAAAAACGATAAGATTTATCTAATGAATCTATAAAAGAACTAGATTGTACTTGTCCATAGCAATTAATAAAATTTAATAAATACACAAATACAATTATATTACGAAACATATACCAAAAACTAAATTTTAATAATTTTCTCTATTGTTCTTCGCTAAATAAATCATCGTTGATATAATACACAAAAACCCACTTGAACCGCAGTTAAAGAATCGTCTACTCCTTCAAATTCTGATTTATTATAATTTCCAATATCCCAATTTGGCTCCTTTATCATTAATTCTATTTAATGTACGTTTGATTGAGCATAAAGTAATGAAATATAAATTGTAACAACTAAATTATAAATTCCACTGTTGTAATTATTTAAGTCCATAATTATTTATAAGTAATTATCTTAATATTTAATTTTTTTAGTTTTACCATTTTTCAAATAAATCAAATACCCTTTTGTTGTAACCCATTTATCTCTTAATACCTTGTAATCTTTTTTTTCAAAATAAAATGAATTTTCATTATTATAACGCTTTGAATAATCATAACTTTCCTCATGATACAATGTCCAAATGCTGCCATCTTTAAAATATGAATAAGCATAAGATTTTGTAATTATTCCCTTAAAGAATTCGTCTTTATAAACCAATAGATTATACTTATCATAATATGAAACAGTGCCGTTTAATACTACTTTCTTCTCAGTTAAATTATCCGTTGGCACATAACTAATTTTATGCTTTCCAGCTTCCTTTTTCCAATCAATACCTCTAAATAAAACTCCATTTACGTATGACTCAAAACCCTTGTATTTGGCATTTGTTGTATCTTGAATTTTGTCCAATTTAGAATTATAATAAGTTTTCCAATAACCAACCTTCGCTCCTTTATCATTTAGTTTATTCAATGTATCGGGCTGCGAAAACATCATTAAAGATTTGAATAATATTAAAAATAATATTTTTTGTTTACTGATTTTCATAATTTAAAATTTTAAATACCTCTGTGCTTCCCTCTCCATTTCTTCCGATAGCTATCGAAATGTAATTAAGCGGCGTTATAATTGCGATTTAATGTTAAATATTATATATTAGCTTATCGTAAAGTTAATTAAACAAGGACGAAAACAAAATATAAAAACAGACAAAGCTTATTTTCTTACACTTACGCTAGTAAATTGGATAGATGTATTTACTAAGAAAAGCCATAGAGATGCTATTATTAACTCATTAAATAATATATTGAGTAGAACATTCCGCAACATGCAAATATAGTGGAGCTGGAATTAAGAAAACGGTTTTTTAAATTAGCAGAAAAAAATCAGTATAAAATCAGTCATACAAAAGGGCGAAATACCAGGAGGTGGGAAAACGATTAGTGTGATATTAATAGTACTTTTACTTTTCTAAATGAAATCACTTCAATCTATAAACTTTTATTTTATCAAATACAAATCGCGCGTGCTTTTAGGCGCCTTATTTGTGGTGCTTTCCAGCGTGTTCTCCATATACCAAGGTAAGGTAGTAGGAGATGCTACTAATCAAATTGTCGCTTTAATTTCTAAACACAAAACCATCGAAAGTAGTGTTTTTATAACCTTTGGCATCACACTTTTAGGATTGGCCTTAGCCAGTGGTTTCTTTTTATTTTTAATGCGTCAAACTCTTATTGTGATGAGTCGCCTTATCGAGTACGATCAAAAAAATGAAATGTACACCCATTACCAAACATTGGATGCTGCCTTTTATAAAAACAACAGTACAGGCGATCTTATGAATCGCATTAGCGAAGATGTAGGTAAAGTGCGCATGTACACAGGCCCTGCCATTATGTATATCATTAACACTTTTGCTACGGTTGTTATTGCCTTACTCTTTATGATCAATATCAATTGGAAATTAACGTTGCTGGTATTTGCACCTTTGCCAATACTAGCATTCATTATTTATAAAGTATCCGATTTAATCAATAAACGCAGTACCATTGTTCAGGAGGAATTATCTAAACTAACCTCTCATACACAGGAAACATTTTCGGCTATACGTGTTATAAAAGCATACGCTCGCGAAACGCATTACGTGAATGAATTAGAAACATTGAATACGAATTATAAAACACAAAGTTTGCGTTTAACATTGGTAGAGGCACTCTTTCATCCAGTAATGGTGTTAATGATTGGTATGAGCGTGATTGCTACCGTGTGGTTTGGTGGTCGGCTAGTGATTGGAGATGTAGTTGAACCCGGAGACATTACTGCGTTTATTACTTTCGTATATAAACTCACCTGGCCTTTTGCTTCTTTAGGTTGGGTGACATCCCTTATTCAACGGGCATCGGCATCGCAAACACGTATTGATGAATTTTTAAATACGAAGTCAACAATCATTAATACACCTGAAGTAAACACACCTATTATTGGTAACATCGAATTTAAAGATGTGTCGTTTACATACAGTGACAGCGGCATTCAGGCATTATCGCATTTTAATTTGGTAATTGAAAAAGGGAAAACTATTGGTGTTAAAGGACAAATAGGAACTGGTAAATCTACCATCGCTAATTTAATGACGCGTCTATACGACGTGACTTCCGGCGATATTTTAATAGATGGCATCTCCATCAAAAAACGAGATATGTATGCCTTGCGACAAAGCATTGGTTACGTGCCGCAAGAAGTATTTTTGTTTTCAGATACCATCAAAAACAACATTGCTTTTTCTACAAACTATCAATATACCGATGAAGAAATAAAACAAGCCGCTAAAGATGCAGGTGTGTATGATAACATTATGGCATTTCCTGATCAGTTTGAAACCGTTGTAGGTGAACGTGGTATCACCTTATCTGGTGGGCAAAAGCAACGCATCTCCATTGCACGCGCCATTATTTCTAAACCGCAAATTTTAATTTTTGATGATTGTTTGTCAGCGGTTGATGTAGAAACAGAAGAGCTTATTTTGAATAATCTCAAATCTATCATGAAAGATAAAACAACAATTATTATTTCTCACCGCGACTCGGCATTGCGCTATGCGGATTCGGTTATTGAGTTAAGGGCTTAATTAGACATCTTTCATAATTCAAAAAGAATTAAAAATAGAACGCAGAAAACACTGATTATTATGATTAGAAATGATTTTATCCGTGACAATCTTTATTATCTGCGGAATCTGTGTTCTATTTAAACAATTATGCAAGAGGTCTATTATTTAATTTCTCGCGCCTCTGCGTTAAATTCCTTTAAACACAGAGTTTGAGAGCTTTCAGAGTTCACTGAGAGGATTTGGTGATACAAAAAATCAAACAACAACTCTCAATAAACTAAAAATTAAAACCTCTATTTCTCTGCGACTCTGCGGTTGATTTTTTTGTATGCAGTTCGTACGAATTAGAGTTCCTATTTACTAAAATCCAAACCATCCTGACTGCCTTCCTGACCCATACCTTTCATTTGCTTGCCACGCTTGAAGATAGAGGCATCCATCTTGCCAAATAAATACGTCACGGTAAATCTAAAGTAACGCGTTTCTCTACGACGAGATAAATCCTGAATATAATAAGGGGTTTGATAGTGCGTACCCATAATACGTGTGTTAAAGGCATCACTCAAGGTTGCATTAAAAATCCACTTCGTACCAATCATTTTATTCAAGGATACATCCATCGAGTAAATAGGTTTAGAGTATCCTAATAATAAAATTTTAGGCGACTCGTAATTTCCATTCACTTGCAACGTAAAGTTTTTAGGAAACTTATAAGAGAGTGTTGCTTTTGCATTGTATGCATAACCTTCTGCTTTTACCTCAGGTTGGCTTTGTACAACCATTCCTTTAATGTATATGTAAAAAGCATTAGCGTTTAACGTCATATCTAAGTTTTTGAACAAGGTTAATTTTAATGTGTTTTCTATACCATAACGAATGCTGTTATTTCCATTCACCGTTGTATTAATTAAGATAGTTGATTCCCCTGGATTTGGGCTGTAATAGGCTATTTCGGTAATAGGTTGCTCCTCGTATCTGAAATAACCAGAACCTAAGAAATTACCTTTCGTAAATATTTTATTATAGTTTAATTCAGCAATGTTCTTAAACTCAGGCTTTAATTGCGGGTTTCCAATTCGTCTGTTTTGATTATCAGCAAACATCACAAAAGGCATCAACTGAAAAAAGTTAGGACGAGTTATTTTTCTACTGAAATTTAATTGCCATTCTTGATTATTTTTCGCTTTTTTAGAAAAATAAATAGCAGGGAATAATGATTTTAAAAGATCATCTCCAGTAGAAGGATAATTGTAAGAGAACTCTAAATGTTTATCGGTTATTTTTCCTTGATAATATGATTGTTCAAAACGTAATCCAGCCTGATATCCTATATCCCAAAAGGTTTTTGCAGAGTAGTTAACATAAGCGGCATTAACCATATCCGTAATAGTATAATGATTACTAAGTGCGCTGTCCTTCATAAAATTATCTTGATTAACAGCCGCATTAAATGTAGAATTTTGACTATCGGTCTTTTTGTAATAGGCTTTTAATCCCAGTTCTAATTTCTTAGTTTCGGATAAAGGATTTACATAATCGGCCTGAAATACAAACTGATTAGAGTTAGTTCCACCATCATTTTTTTGATAACTTGAAGGGAAGTTGTTATCACTAAAGGTAGAAAATAAATAACCGTTTTTCGCATCTGTATAATTATGATTGACATCAAAGGTTAGCTCTTTTCCAATTTTAGGAAAGGTTTTTTTGTATAGTAATTGTGTATTGTAATTCTGAAATTTAGCATGCTGATTGTTGATTCTATTGCCGGAAATACCGATAGAGCCGAACTCAGCATTATAGTTTTGCATATCGTTGGTGTTAAACTGTCCGCCAACAATCATTTCGCTAAGGGTAATGGTATTTCTATTATTGATGTTATAGTCAACACCTATTTTACCAAAATTAAATTGGTTAAACATACGCGCAATGTTGTTCTGATTAAAAGAACCAGTTACTTGCCCTGTAGTATCATTTAATTGTGTACGGTTTGTATAACCATTATTATTATTAAAGCCTTGGTTGTATGAATACATTAAGGATACATTCCATGGACCGCCTTTTAAATTCAAATTGCCCATACCGCCGTATCTATCACCAGTTCCAATATATGCCATCAACATCCCATTATATCCTGGTTTTGCATTACGTTTCATTATGATGTTTAAAATACCACCCGTAGCACTCGCATCAAATTTTACTGATGGATTGGTAATGACTTCAACACGTTCTATCTGATCTGCCGGAATTTGCTGTAACGTTAAGGTTGTAGGCCTCCCATCTACAAAAATAGTGGGCGATTGATTTCGTAATTGAGCATTACCATCAGCATCAACGGTTACGCCTGGTACGTTTTTCATCACATCTACCGCAGTGCCACCTTTTACCGATAAATCTTTATCAACGTTATAGGTTCTTCTGTCAATGGATAAGGTAACAGTACTTTTTTCGGCAGATACTTCAACTTCGCTCAATTGTTTTTCGTCTACGCTTAATTTAATATCACCTAGGTCCTGCTCAACTTTATCTGGCGGCACAATATATACTTTTTGTAAATAGTCCTTATAACCAATAAATTTAACCTTTACGCGCACTTGCCCAAAAGAAGGCAGGCCATCTACCGAGAAGTCACCATTAGCTTTAACTAATGTACCACCCAACAAACTATCTTTATTAAACCATAATACTTGTATAGACGCAAACTCTACAGGTTGGTTGGTTTTAGCATCGAGTACTTTGCCATATACTCGTCCCATTTTAGGATCTTTCATCCCTTTCATATTCATGCCTCCCATGCCGCCTGGCATTTGTGCGTTAGAAGAAACGGCAACTATAAAAAATAAAAATAATAAAACTGTTTTCATGTAAATAAATTTAAAGTTTAAAGATAACTTGTTTATGGTTTAGTTAAATAACAAATTATATGAACGGTAGTTTAAGAGGGATGTAAGAAATAGAAATAAAATTCAATGAAAAAGGGTCAATTATAGAGTAGTTTTTTCTGAATTTTTGAAACAGAGCCTATTAATTTTTTAGTATAGTCAGGATAATACTTAATTTAACAAAAAATTACACGCGAAATACCCATGTTTGCAGACAATGTAAATAAATAAAAAAGTAGAGTTAAACACAAATGACTAATCCCAATTGCAAACGGGAGGGCATACCATGTAGTAATTAAAAAACAAAAATATAAGGCACATGAATCAAGCTTCCAGTAAACAATCCTTTACCTCTATTTTTTTGAGTTATTTGAGCTTTGTTCCAACGCCAGATCAATCCGATTTAATTAGTTTGTTGTCAGAATTCATTACCAATTCATCGGAGCGTGAGATTATGGTTATTAAAGGTTATGCAGGAACTGGTAAAACCAATATGGTGGCTGCTCTTTCTAAAACATTGCCATCTTTTAAATGGCGAAGTGCGTTATTAGCCCCAACAGGAAGGGCCGCAAAGGTGTTGTCAAATTATTCGCAACGACCTGCACAAACCATTCACAAAAAAATATTTCGTAAAACACCTACGGCAGATGGTGGCGTGGCATTTTCATTGGGAGAGAATTTACATCGCAATACCATTTTTATTGTGGATGAAGCATCTATGATTGGCTTAGATAACCCTACGTCCTATTCGGTTTATGGCTCGCTTTTAGAAAGTTTACTTGAATATGTTTTTTCGGGCGATAATTGTAAATTGATATTAGTGGGTGATACCGCTCAATTACCGCCAGTTGGCAGTAGTGATAGTCCCGCATTAAACATTGATTATTTAAAAGCAGCGTATCATTTAAATATTAAATACATTGAATTAAAACAGGTAGCGCGACAACAGGACTCGAGTGGTATTTTAAAAAATGCCACTCATTTGCGTGAATGTATTGCGAATGTAAGTTCGGAATTCCCCAAATTACATACACATGCTGATGTGATTCGCTTAAGTGGTGATGAGCTGGAAGACACTATGAATAGCGCTTACAGCAAATATGGCTACAACGATGTATTAATAGTAACACGGAGTAATAAGAGAGCTAATTTATTTAATCAAGCTGTAAGAGCTCGAATCCGTTATATGGATGATGATTTGTGCGGTGGCGATTTAATGATGGTGGTAAAGAATAATTATTTTTGGCTCGACGAAAAAACAGAGGCTGGATTCATAGCTAATGGCGATAGTTTACAGATTAAAAAAATTGTGGCTCGACGGGAATTATATGGCTTTCATTTTGCGGAGTGTGTCGTGCAATTATGCGATTATCCTGATGCTCCCGAAGTAACTCTTAATTTAGTGTTAGATTCGATCAATACAGATACATCTGCTTTAACCAAAGAACAACAAAAAGAATTATTTGAACGTGTTATGGAAGATGTTGCTGATCAGCCTATCAAAGGCCTCCGTTTATCATATTTGCGAAACAATCCTTATTTTAATGCGTTGCAAGTTAAATTCAATTATGCCGTTACCTGCCATAAAGCTCAGGGCGGACAATGGCCGTGTGTGTTTATCGATCAAGGTTATTTAACGGCCGAAATGATGAATGTAGAATACATTCGTTGGTTATACACTGCATTTACAAGGGCTACCGAGAAAGTATATTTGATGAATTTTTCAGATGATTTCTTTGAGTAGAACATTTAACCGCAGAGGCGCAGAGAATCCAAGTATTTTTAACCTATGTATCCTATGTACCTATGTTGTAAAAAAATTTGTGAACTATCATACCTCTAAAACTCTGTGTTAAAAGGAAATTAACTGCAGAGGCGCTGAGAGCCTAAATGTTTTTAATCTATTTATCCTATGTACCTATGTTGTAAAAAAATTTGTGAACTATCATACCTCTAAATCTCTGTGTTAATAGGAATTTATCCGCAGAGGCGCTGAGAGCCCAAATGTTTTTAATCTATGTATCCTATGTATCTAAGTTTTAAAAATATCTGTGAACTCTCATACCTCCAAAACGCTTTGTTAAAAAACGATTAGTATTGAAAATCAGAACCGTAAACTTAAATCCCTTAGCATTGTTTTATTAACGAACATTAACACCTAAATAGGTAATAACGTGTTAAAAATCACGTTTTTAGATGTGAGAAAATAATTTATCTTTGTAAGGATGGAAATTGTAAAAGGTTCAGGGATTATTCCTGGTAATTTATTGGCAAAAGTGAATTCACCTGCCGATTTAAAAAAATTAAAAGAAGACGAGTTGGAGCAATTCTGTGCGGAGTTGCGTCAATTCATTATTGATGTCGTATCCGTTAAAGGTGGGCATTTTGGCGCTTCTTTGGGTGTTGTTGAATTAACAACTGCTTTGCATTATGTGTTTAACACACCTTACGATCAATTAGTGTGGGACGTAGGTCACCAAGCTTATGGCCATAAAATTATTACCGGGCGCAGAGATGTGTTTCATACTAACCGTATTTACAAGGGAATCAGCGGTTTCCCTAAACGTTCAGAAAGCGAATATGATACCTTTGGCGTTGGACATTCGTCTACGTCAATCGGTGGAGCGTTAGGAATGGCAGTAGCAAGCCAATACAAAGGCTTAACGGATAAGCAACACATTGCTGTGATTGGTGATGGCTCTATGACAGCTGGTCAAGCATTTGAAGCATTAAACCACGCGGGTATTACCAACAGTAATTTATTAGTGGTATTAAATGATAACTGCATGAGCATTGACCCCAACGTTGGGGCTTTACGCGATTATTTAACAGACATTACAACATCGCATACTTACAACAAAACAAAAGATAAAGTTTGGGAATTATTGGGAAAAATTAGCAAGTTCGGACCTAACGCGCAAGAGATTGCAAGTAAGCTCGAAAATGCGGTAAAAACTTCTTTATTAAAACAAAGCAATTTATTTGAATCATTGAAGTTCCGCTATTTTGGACCAATTGACGGGCATGATGTTGTTCGCTTGACTAAAATAATGTCCGATTTAAAAGACATTCCCGGTCCGAAAATATTACACGTTTTAACTAAAAAAGGAAAAGGATATAAATTCTCAGAAGAAGGAAATGAAACAGTTTGGCACTCGCCAGGATTATTTAATAAAGACACTGGAGAAATTATTAAGATCGTCCCAAAAGAGCCACAACCGCCTAAATACCAAGATGTATTTGGACATACGATTGTAGAGTTAGCTGAACAAAATAAAAAAATAATGGGTATTACTCCGGCGATGCCAAGCGGTTGCTCATTAAATATTATGATGAAAGCGATGCCCGATAGAGCGTTTGACGTGGGTATTGCCGAACAGCATGCCGTAACGTTTAGCGCAGGATTAGCCACACAGGGCATGGTGCCTTTTTGTAATATTTACTCTTCATTTATGCAACGTGCCTACGATCAAGTGGTGCATGATGTAGCATTGCAAAATTTGAAAGTAGTGTTTTGCTTAGATAGAGGTGGAATTGCGGGCGCTGACGGACCAACTCATCACGGTGCATTTGATATCGCTTATTTCCGTTGCATTCCCAACATGATTGTGAGTGCGCCTATGAACGAAGAAGAATTACGCAACCTAATGTACACCGCACAGTTAGATGAAATACAAGCTCCGTTTAGTATTCGCTATCCACGCGGAAATGGCGTGATGGTAGATTGGAAAACACCTTTCAAAAAAATAGAAATTGGAACTGGGCGTAAATTAAAAGACGGAAAAGACATTGCTATTTTATCATTAGGACATCCCGGAAACTTTGCTGTGAAAGCGATTCAAGCCTTAGAGAAAGATGGTATTTCGCCAGCGCATTACGATTTACGTTTCGCAAAACCTTTGGATGAAGCGATGTTGCATGAAGTATTTACACGGTACAAAAAAATAATTACCATCGAAGATGGAACCATCGTAGGAGGTGTAGGTTCTGCTATTTTAGAATTTATGTCTGATCACGGTTATACCGCTCAGGTAAAGCGTTTAGGAATGCCAGATAGATTTATTGAACACGGTGAACCAAACGAATTATACACAGAGTGTGGTTTTTCTGCCGAACAAATTGCCAATGAAGTATTAGAACTTCTTAAAGAAAAAAAGGAAGTGAAAGTAGGTTAGTGAAAAAACTTTAAAAAACACCTGTCAGGTTTTAAAAACCTGACAGGTGTTGCTTTTTAAACAAATTAATTAAAAAACATTAAATAGATTATGATTTTCCCTAAAACAATTCTAATTTTATTTATTATTTCATTAACATCATTATCATCGTTTTCTCAAGAACAATTAACCAAAATTAAGAGTAAAAATTTAATTGGAGAATGGTTTTCAAAAGATTCACTTAATAGCATAAAAATTAAACCTGTATTAACCTTATACAAAAATGTTAGCCAAGGATTTAGAGATTCATTAGCTACATCTTTTAAAATACACAAAGACGAATCGTTGAAAATCATTAAAAAAAATAATTTACCATCACAAGCTGATACATTGAGAGCTACTTGGTTTTTCATAGAAGGTTCAAAGAATTTAAAAGTTTTCGAGAAAATCAAAGCAGAATCGGCTGTATCATTTAAAGCATCTGATGGAACACAATCCGTCGGTGATTTTTTTATAACTAAAACTTCAACTTTTCACGTTGATTTTATTTCCGAAAATAAAATGATTTTAAGATATATTGAAATCAAATAATTGTTGTTTTTGTTTTCCGCCATTGTTGGTGTTATCACCAACAAGAAACTAAATTAGCGTTTAGTTTCTAAAAGATTAATTCAATCATCACATCTTTAAATATTTGAAATTTTGAGGTCACAAATTGTGACCTCAAAAGATGGCAGAGGTGGTACGCGCTATTTACCAATGGTATTTTCGGAACATAGCGTTTAAGAAGTTTTTATAAAAATGAGATAAATGATTTTATGTTTCAGTTAGATGAGAAAGAATTTAAAAACTTGATGTTCCAAATTGGAA
>JAYVDU010000258.1:0-4780 GCA_043749245.1 Bacteroidota bacterium
ATTCATTTGTATTAAATTGAAAAGTAATTTTAAAACCCTAAATTTTCATTTCCTTACTGTTAGTTGGTGCTTTTTTATTTTGAAATAGATAATCAATCAATTTACTATCGTTATTATTTACCTTGTCTGAAAAAAGAATAGTAATAAAAATTCCATCAGCATTTTTATTACTTCGTTTACTACATACAAAACTAGATAATTTTTTAAACTCATCAGGCAAAGGATAGCCTTTTGCTTGACGTTTAGCATCCTCTAAAACCTCACATGCCTTTTTGCTGTTATCTTTTAATATAAAATAAGAAAGTGAAAGAAATTTATATGTATCCCAAAGGCCTTTATTGTGTTGTAACGAATTGGTTAATAACTCTATTACTTTATTCTCACGTGATGCAGAGTCTTTAAACATATAATAATAAAATGCTAAATTATAATAGGCAACTGCTTTGTTTTTTGATAATTTCAAAAAAGAATTTAAGTCACTTTCTACGCCTACAGTATCGTTCATGCCTATTTTTATAATTGCTCTTAAATTATATGTTTGAGCCTTGTCATTTGAATCTATACTTAATTCTGTAAGTTTGCTTAAATCATGTAATACAATAGGAGCGTATTTATTATTTCCAAATAAAAATCGCACTCTTTCCGTATATATTCTATAATTAGAGCTATCAATTTCTAATGATAAATTAAAGTTTTTTAAAGCATTTATTGTATCGTTTAGGCATATATCTATGAGACCGCTACTGCGAAAATAATTAATATCCTTTTTGTTTTTGACTAAATCATAATATTTATTCATTAATTCTTTGGCTTTTTTACAATTCCCAAAAACATATTCACTCATTGAATAATCATAATAACACACAGCATTATTTGGGTCAACTTCGATACTTAATAGGTGTTGTGTTCGAGATTTTATCGTGTCTTTATTTTCCCTATAAGCAACTGCTAAATTAGAGTGAACAATAGCTGTCGGCTTCATTTCAATAACTTTTTCTAAATCTTTAATAGCTTCTTGATAATTATCTGAATATAAATAAGATAATCCTCTGTAATAATAAATACCTTCTAAATTCTTTTTTTTATCATATAACAGATATTTATTAAAATCATTAATCGCATCGTGATATCTTTTTAAATCAAAATTTATAAAACCCCTTTCAGAAAATAACACCAAGTTATTTGGAGTCTGTTTTATTGCAGTTTGTATATCGTTAAACGCTTCAGTGTATTTTAATGTCATTCTATAACAATATGCTCTGCGATGAAATTCATCTGTGATTTTTTTACTGTAATTGATTAATTTTGTTAAATCCACAATTGCAGAGTCATATTGAGATAACTCCTCTCTTAATTCAGCACGCTCTCGGTATAAACTTAAATTTTTCGGGTTTAATTTTATCGCAGATGTATAGTCATCTGTAGCATTCTCAAATTGATGCAATCGAATGTAAATTACGGCTCGACATTGATATAAATAATAATCATCTACGTTATATTTAATTGCGTTATCAAAAGAAAAAATCGCCTCTTTATATTCTTTATTATTAAAATAAATACCACCTTCCTTAAAATATTTATTTGATAAGGCGGTATCCTTAATACTATTTTTTTTATTGCTTTGAGCTGTTAAATGATAAGTGTTTATACTACAAAAGCTTATTAGTAAAACCCATCTAAAATAGCGAATTGAATAATTAAAAATTTGTAGCTCTGATATCTGTTTCATATTATATCCTTTTTTATTTTCCAAATACTTTTTTCTGAGCTTGCTTCATACCTGCTTTGCGGTCTTCTGCACCAAATAGTGGTTTTTGTTTCGCAGGTTCCGCAGCTTTATATCCTCCTGTTCCTTTACTTTCTTTAGGGATTTCCATCTTAAGAATCCCTTGTTCTGCTGTTTTTTCAGGAATTTCAACTCGACTGGCTAATTCATTTGCTCCATCAATTTTGTCAAAGGCATCACGAATATCTGGGTCGTTAAATTCTTTCCCTGGGTCTCCTGAACCAGACCTCGTGGTACTAAATGTCTTGTTTTCCGTTTCAAACTCTATAGTTGTTTTTTTAGTAATAGTTGCTTCTGTTGCAGTTGCACTACCATTATTTGTAAGATTGGTTGTACTTGAATATTCCCCTTGAACACTAGTTATTTTGCCCGCTTCACCAAAATTAACAGTAGCTTTAGCTGTACTACTACTATTTGGTCCAAAAGGATTTCCAGACATAGCCATTGAAAGCTGTTTATTTACAATACCGAAAGTCCATTTATTATTTGTCTTTTTTATAGCCCCAAAAGTGATACCACCACTAAAACCAGCCGCAAACTCAAGACCATCTTCATCAATCCCTAAAATAGGGGTATTAGAAGCAAATTGATATGGGGTAAGGTATGGATATTTTTTTGTTAAAGGGTCAACAGATAAAAATCTACCTAAACGAGAGTCGTACATTCTAAAACCGTAGTCATAACAATTACCAGCCCCTTCTATCTCGTCATCTTTCTCTTTGCCGTTCATGCCGTATCTATAAGCAGAAGAGGATAGGTATTGACGTCCTGGCATTGGACTTCCGAACGGACTTAGGTTAATTCAAAGAACGAATATCAAATTTAATAAAAACTCAATTATAAAAAGCAATATCAGGATTAAACAAACGCGAAAAACGATATTTATCGCCAACTAATTTTCATTTAAATTATAATTAGTGGTTATAAAATAAATAGACTCACCTTCATTAGTGGGCATAAAAATGATATGCATCAAATTATCTTTTTCGGTAATGGTTTTTAAAACTTGATCACTACTAAAAGTAAAACAAGTTTTATTATCATATACAATTAGCTTAGGACTCAATTTTCGATTTAATAAACTGCGCGAAACGTTTGCTATTAAAGAGTTTAACGAAAACTTCCCTTCGCATACTATCACATTATCTAGTATAACCAAGACGTTAAAAGTAGAATCTAATCCAAAAGGGTTATTTCTAAATGAAACTGACATTTGTAAATAATCTGCAGATTCGTATTTCCATTTTCTTTCTTTAATCATAGAATCCTTCTTAATGATAGTTTTTATAGCATTAGAAGTGTAAATCAAATTGGTCTTATTTTTTTTCGACTGTGACATACACGCATTGTTAAGTAAAAAGACTAAGCCAAGTGCGATTGTTTGCAAATTATTCTTCATTTTATCTAGTTTTACCATTATAAGTTTTCACTTCTGAAGAGCCCCCCGCTCCGCTGGATTTGTGTGTAAGCTTTTTGCGAAGCTAATCCTGCGGCTTGTTGTATGAATATGTTTAACGTCCGTTTAATTATTTTTTTAACTTATTGAATTTAGTTCACTACAAAGATATAATTACCGCAGAATTATATTACATGCTAAAACAAAAAAAACGCAACTAACGTTACGCTTTTTTGTTTTCAATATATTTATTATTTACAAGTGAATTACCTCTCCGTAAGCTGCTGCTGCTGCTTCCATAATAGCCTCGCTCATTGTAGGATGAGGATGAATTGTTTTGATCAATTCATGACCTGTAGCTTCTAATTTTCTTAACGCTACAATTTCAGCAATCATTTCAGTTACATTTGCACCTATCATGTGAGCCCCTAATATCTCGCCGTATTTAGCATCAAAAATTAATTTGATAAATCCATCAGCAGCACCTGCCGCTTTTGCCTTACCAGATGCGGTAAATGGAAACTTACCTACTTTAATTTCATAACCAGCTTCTTTCGCTTTTTTCTCAGTATAACCTACCGAAGAAATTTCTGGTTGACAATACGTACAACCCGGAATATTATTATAATCAATAGCATCAACGTGCATGCCTTTTATTTTCTCAACACAAGTAATACCTTCTGCACTTGCTACGTGGGCCAATGCTTGTCCGCCAACACAATCACCAATTGCATAATAGCCTGGTACGTTAGTCGCATAGTATTTATCTACTAAAATTTTACCTTTATCAGTAGCAATACCCACTGCTTCAATACCTAGGCCAGTAACATTTGCTTCGATACCAACAGCCGATAAAACAATTTCAGCATCTAAAATAACTGTACCTGTTTTTGTTTTAACTGTCACTTTGCTAATATCCCCTTTAGTATCAACACTTTCAACAGAAGCTTCTGTCATAATTTCGATACCAACTTTTTTAAATGATTTTTCTAATTGTTTAGAAACATCTTCATCCTCAACAGGAACAATGTTTGGCAAGAACTCAACAATAGTTACTTTAGTTCCCATGGTTGCATAAAAATACGCAAACTCAACACCAATTGCTCCAGAACCAACAACTACCAATGATTTTGGTTGTTTTGGTAAAGTCATCGCTTCGCGGTAACCAATAATTTTTTTACCATCTTGTGGTAAATTTGGTAATTGACGAGAGCGAGCTCCTGTAGCAATAATAATATGTTTGCCTTCGTGAGTTTCTATTTTTCCATCTGCTAATTTAATCTCCACTTTTTTACCAGCCTTAACTGTAGCGGTACCCATAAAGACATCAATTTTATTTTTTTTCATTAAAAATTGAATACCCTTACTCATGCCATCCGCTACATCACGGCTACGTTTGATCACGGCACCAAAATCAGCCTTAATATTATCCGCACTAATGCCATAATCTTTAGAGTGGTTTAAGTATTCGAATACTTGCGCGCTTTTCAATAATGCTTTGGTTGGAATACAACCCCAATTAAGGCAAATACCTCCAAGGCTTTCTTTTTCAATGATAGCTGTTTTAAATCCTAATTGTGAAGCTCTAATCGCAGTAA
>JAYVDU010000259.1:0-14633 GCA_043749245.1 Bacteroidota bacterium
AGCTTCGCCACTTGTAGTATGTCCGTCCCAACGCACTACCCTTTGTGAGGGTACTACTCCCTCTCCTTCGGAGAGGGCTGGGGTGAGGCTTAAACCCCAACGATTCATGATATTAAAACTAACATTCGTTGCTCCAACGATGCTAAAATTAAAGGTATCATTAATGCCATCACCATTGGGTGTAAACACATTTGGTATTTGATTTGATGGTAATAATAAACTGCAATCTTGTATAACGGTTATGTTCACCGTATCCCATGTAATAGCGCAATTATCCATGCGTTGTATAAAGGTATATGTACCAGTTTGTGTGGGTTTAAACCATATATCACTGGTGCTTGCAAAGGGTATTGCTATAGTTGGTTTATACCATAAACACTCCAAACCCACTTCCTGTGGGCGACCTAAGTGTATGCTATCACTTACACAAATAGTGGCATCGTTTCCTGCATAGGCGGTTATATCTGTGGCTATAATAGAAACATCATCTGTATAATATGCTGCTTCAGGACAAGCTGAGCTAATTGAATTAAAAATAGTTTTATGTGTATTAGCATCGGAATAAAAATTACCAATAGTGATATATGTTTCATAACCATTAGCTGTAAAAATACCTTGTATTTTTTGCCACCCGATTGTGTCTGTTATGTAATTAAACGCAGGGTTTTCCCATGTAGGAGTGGCTACAATAGGCAACATACATGGATTTACGTCTAAAGCACCATTATCTAAAACAGCTCCAAATCTATCGATACCGTACCGCATAGTTTTAAATAAGCTGACATAAAATTTACCACAGTATTGTTTATTGCTAATTAATTTTTTTATATGACCTCTCAAATAATCTCTGTTAAATCCTGGATTTGCGCTAAAATCAACATGATAATTGATATAATATAAACCATTTCCTGTTCGAGGATACATTATACTAGTACCACAGTGATATTCAATAGGAAGAGATCCCAGCATTCCTGTATTAGTGTCGCAAAGATTCATATATACAGGTGTGTATATTACAAAGGGCGCAACATTATTAGATGAATCTAAGCTATGCCAAGTTTTCGTTCCTTTAATAAATAATAAATTATTGCAACTATCATTATTTTCAAAACTTGGGTCAATTACCAAATTAACCTGCGCTCTAGTAGGAACATAAATTAATAAACAAATAAATAAGCAAATCACTTTAAACATATAACAAAGATAAAAAAAACCAGTAGCAAATAGCTACTGGTTTTTTTATTGATTATTTATTTTTGTATCACCAATTTTTGTTTGTAATAGGTATCTGTATTTGTGTCTATCACTTCCACAAAATAAATTCCTGATTTTACATCAGTATTCAGCTCATAATTTTTATCAGTGGTATCAGTTATGTTATCTTCAAACACAACACGTCCATTCACATCATACATTTTTAAGCGCATACTAGTAATACCAGCATCTCTTAAATTAACAATGGCTTTGCCTACTTGACTGTAATGCAGAAGCATAAGTCTTACTGTATCTGTTATATTACTAAAAACATATTAAATAAATAATAAATGGATTTACTCATCTGCAAGTAATTCTCAGAAAATGGAAAGCATTATAGAAATTGAAAAGTTAAGTCAAAGATTAATAGCAAATTAAGTGAGACATTTCGCAGCATTACAAATGTAGCCGAGCAGAACATCCCTCCACTTGCGAAAAAATATTTTATCACGAGAGAAATATCCTTTCTCTTGCGTTAAAATATTTTATTGCAAGATGAACATCATCGCTCTCAAGCGAAATATCTTTCCTCTTGCAATCAATTTTTTTATGGCGAGAGAACCCTCATCAATTGCGAGAGAAACATCCTTCCTCTCGCGAAAAAATATTTTATTTCGATAGAAAGCTACTAAATCAATAGAGGAACATCCTTCCTCTTGCGAAAAAATATTTTATGACGGCAGAAACATCATCGATTGTTAGAGTTACCCACTTCCTTCTGCAAGAAATTTTTTTATTGTGAGAGAAACATCTTTCCTCCTGCAAAAAAATATTTTATGGCGAGAGAAAGGTATTAAATCGCGAGAGAAACATCTTTCCTCCTGCAAAAAAATATTTTATAGCGACAGAAACATCATTGCTTGTGAGAGGAACATCTTTTCTCCTACGAAAAAATATTTAATGATGAGAGTAATACTATTTATAGTGTAGTAAAGAATAAGCATTAAACCATTCAAACAACAGCAGTTGCCAAAACTTAACGAGTTATGGGCAAAAAGCTGGCAGATGTCAAACGGTGGCGTTAAAATCTATTAAGGCCATAACTTGATGAAGAGTCTTGTCGTTATAGTATCTAATTAGTTATAAAAAAAGGAGCGACGTATGATGAGACATTTAAAGTAAATACATTTTATAAAAGGGATAACAGGGAACAATTAAAAAGCAACGTACATTCTTTTGAAATAGAATATCAATTTTAAAAATCAATCAAACATAAATCTTTAAAACATAGAACTCATGAATAATTTAATAAAATCAGTCTTAGGTTTCAGTAATTTATCAATAAACGATAAAGTAACTAACGCACAAAATATAAAGGATAGTATGCAAAATAACGGCTACTTTCAGGCAAGTAGCAAGCCTATAACATATCCTGCTATACAAACACTCATTACTAACTTATACCAACTATATTAATACATAGTCCATTTTGAACAACATAGGCACATGGAAACATAGGTTAAATAACCATTCTTTGTGAACTATGTAATCTATGTGGTTTGTACTATTTATTTAATATGATTGGTATTACATAATGCATAGGTAGTTGCCCGCAACGGTACCACGGCCGATACAGTGTATATGCACGAGCAAGTCTTATTAAGTGCTTTTAACTTTTTGAAAGCACATATAGAACTTACAGCTAACAATACAACCACACCAAATGCAATTATTACAACGGCTGGTTTGCAAGTGGCAGTTAATGGAGGCAATAACGGTGTAACCGATTTAATCTTAAATGCGATAGGTAATGGCAAGCTACAAGTGAGTGTACCAAGTCAAGCAAGCAAAAAAGCCTTTGTGTATGAGTATATCACCGATGGCGGTACTATTTGGTTAGAGCTTATATCGTCAAGCCTTTCCAAAGTAACCTTGTCTAACCAAACGCCGGGCTCTAATATACCTGTAAGTTACTACAGTATTAGCGAAACAGGTAAAGGCGCTTATAGCCAAGAAAAATCAGCGATTATTGTTTAGGCAGTAGAAGTAGCATCCACAAAAAAAACCTTCATCAACTAATTGATGGAGGGTTTTTGTTTTCTCATTAACTCATTATTTCAATAATTCCAGAGCTTCTTGTATAGAAATAACTTCGCCTTTAAACAGGGCTATTACAAAAGCCTCTGTAAAACCTTTGTTGGCAAGGTCTTCGCGGTATTTATCTGCTTTAGAATAATCAGTAAATGAGCCTGATGTGTAACGAATTAGACCAGAAGTTGTAGTTTGTTTTTCTACATCTTTAATATCCTTCGTTTTTTCTTCCATTGTATTCATGTCTGTTTTTCTTAAAGCACCTAATTGAATTTTAAAAGTAATTAAGGCTTTATCAACAGAGCTAAAAGATTTAATTTCCGTTAAATTTTCTTTTTCTGTGGTTTGCATTGTTGCATTTGTTTTATTTAAGGCAATACGTTTTCCATCTTTATAGGCTGTAATAAAGGCGTCGCCATAACCATCCACTAATAAATCGGCACGTGTGTTAGCAGAACTCTGAATGGTTTTGAATCCTTTTGTAGTATAATGATACAAACCGTCATCTCCTTTAAGTTCTACAACTTTTCCAGCATGTTTAAATATATCTTTAGAGATTCGGTTTTTATATGCTCCTAATTGTACTCGATAAACAATATCGCCTTTAGCGAACTCATTAGTATTGTCTTCGTTATTAACATTATTTTTGTCGCCCAAAAGTTTAGATATCTCATCATCAGATAATATAATTAATTTTCCGCTTTTGTCAAAATGACCGATTCGTGCATTTTTACTTCCTTCTTTTATAAATTCATCGCGTCGTTTTACGGCATTTTGAATTTCCTTGTAGTTACCGGCTGTATATAATACGGTAGAGCCATCTTCTAATATAGTAGACTGAATATCACCTATGCTTAATAAAAGTGCCATTTCATTATTAGGCACAGGCCCTGTATAGCGTGCTAATTCAATTGTAAATGTTTTATCGTTTTTATTGTTTGTATTTGAGGGATTAGTTGAGGTTGCTAAAGTTGCTTCTCTAATACTATCTTGTTGAGCGGCATAAAAATTTTCAACAATTAGTGTTGGTACTACATTACCACTATCCATATATTGGTTATACCAATTTTGCCAATACTCATCGTTTAAGGATACTCCCTTCATATTAACTGCCATACCTTCTGGTGTACTCAGTTCTTCATCGTTATAATTTGGTACACCATCTTTATCATCATCAAGTGGGCAACCAAGCTCATTAACCTTTACGCCTTTTGGTGTTCCGTGGCATTTATCATCCCAGTCCTTAATGCCATCTTCATCATAATCGCCATTATCAATAGCTAGCCAATCAATACCATCAAAATACCCATCAGCTAGGGTATCCATCTTTCCTTTTTTCTTAATGACTAAATCATATTGCAAAGCAAAAGAAGTGTAAACAAAATTATTTTTGTGTAAATTATTTGAAGGATTCCCTGCACTTGAATAGGTATATCCATCAATATGATTTGTCGTTGTAAAATAATATTGTACTCCCATTTTTAAATCGAAGCGATCCGTAATTTTCATTAAAGCTCCGAAGCCTATTGGGAAAGCCCAGGCACGCTCCTGGTATTTACCATAACCATTGTGATTTAATTCACGAATATCGGTTTCGTATTTATAATCCCTTACTAAATTAATGGCTGTAGATGCGTTAAACGCATGTTCGTCAATATTTTTGATAGAACCATCACTCCAATAAAAATATTTATTCCCATTTTTATCATATAAATCTGTTTTAGACAAAAATTCAAAGGAATTAACACCAGCCGAAATCCAAGGCCTGATGCGATATTTATCAGGAATAAAATTCCCAAAATCATATAAAAGGCTAATTCCTCCAGATCTGATTTCAGACTGAAAATTTTGCTGTCTATTATCCAACCATTCATTAGCCCCTAATTTACCAAATAATATATTAAAGTTTAATTGTAGGAATTTGAATAAACGTTGGGATACATTGAAATCATAACCAATTCTGCCTGTCCAAGGAGCTTGATATTCGTCATTATGATAGGAAAGCATACCTACTCCTAAAGAAATTTTCGGTTTAAACACATCGCCTAAAGCGGGTGGTTCAGAGGTAGTTTCTTTTTCAGACTTGGAAAGTGTATCTTTTTTAGTTGATGTTACTAATTTAGCGGCACTTGTATCTGTTTGAGCTTTTATGAAAGAGCAATTTAAAACAAAAACTATCAGTATTATTTTTTTTAACATGCAATCTTAATTTACAGAGCAATTTAATTGCTATTATTTAAACCATTTTTGATTTGAAATCATGAGTGCTTCTTGAACCGTAATTCTTTTAGCGCCGTTATAGGCTACTACAAAGGCAGAACGACAACCCTTATCTTTTATAGTTTCGCGGTTGTTTCTTGCTTCTTTATATTCACCAAAATTACCGATCATAAATTTACTAAAGCCCTCAGCCATTTCACTTTTTATCTTATCATTGATGTTGAATTTTTTAGCTAACACATCAGAAGCAATCGCATTTGTAAAAGCGCCTATTTGCACATGGTAAGCAACACTGCCTTCTTTTTTTGAAACTACAGTATTATTAGTTGTAGTATTATGTGTTTTCGCAGTGTTATCTGCTTTTCTGGTATTTGTATTGTCGGTTTGAGTATTATTGTTAGCCACTACATTAGTTTGCGTTGTATTATCAGTATTTGGTGTAGTTGTAGATGTGTTATTTGTTATGACATTAGAGGCAACAACATCTCCAGTAACTTTAATAAGTTCTGCTGGCACCTTCACTTTTTTGGTTAGATCGTTTTCTAAGTATGAAAATTCGCCGGCAATAGAAGCATCAGTTGCTGCTGAAGCACTTTTTTCTAACACATAGGTAATTATCATTTCATCTTCTGCAGGTAATGACACCCATACAAATTTTGCTTTTCCATCAGATACAGAAAAAGAACTCCCACTATTAGCAACCCCTTTTGCCGTGAAACCAGCAGGGAGTATTTCCTGATATTTAGCAAATCCTTTAATGCCAGGCTTTTTGATTTTTACCTGCACATTAAATTCATTATCGGCAGCGCCTTTAGATATAGAACGAACACACATCACGTATGAGTTAGGTTCGGTGGTATTTTGATTAGAAGTATTTTCTGTTGAGGTAGAAACGGGTGTAACCGTATTTGTTTCAACAGCGGTTAAAGGCTGATTAGTTTGTGTTTCGGCAGCGACACTAGTGGAAGCAGATGTTTCATCTCCAATCATTATTTCGGCAGGCGCCATCTCTACCACCTCTTTAACATTATTATTAACGTAAGAAAATTTAGACGTTAATGTTTTTAAACCTGAAACCGATGCATCTGTTGAAACAGCAAATTTTACAGTAAACTCCGCATCGTTAGGTGTAGCTGTCCAAATTATTTTACCAATATTATTAGCAAAAGAAAAATTACCGCCTTTACTTTCTAATTCTTTTACTGTAAATCCTTGAGGTACCTCAAATTGTAACTTCGCAAAACCACCAACTGCACCTTTAGCAATTTTTAATTCAGCCACAAATTCGGTCCCTGGTTTGGCACTCTTAGGGATACTACCCGTAACGGAAACAGGAGAGTCGCCAAAGAAAAAGCTGAATAAAAATACAGATACGGTATTAATTAAAATAAGAAGTGGTTTTATCATACGTTATGGTTATTGCTCAAAGAAAAAGTCGATAAGCTTGTTAATTTTTTCTACAGTAAATGAACTCTCTCCTTCAAAGAAACCATCAATAGTTTGAGTGATTTCTGCTGCGGAGATGTATCCATCTTTATTATAATCTGCTGCCTGAAAATCAGCTGGTATTTTAACAGCCCCAGCTTTAGCAATATTTTCTTTAGCTTTAGCTTCTACGGTTTTTAAATAAGCTAAACTTGGTGCGTTATTAAAGCCTTCACTTCTTTCAGTTGATAAACTATCCCATTCTAATTGACGGCGCGCCATTGCTTCCTGATCAATCGTTACACCATTGGCATCAACGATAGCTCCTTTTTTAGTATTCAATTCCTTATCCATATAATCATAAATACCATCACCGTCTTTATCATCCGGACAACCATTACCATCAACCTTAACACCTTTAGGAGTGCCTAAGCATCTGTCATTTAAGTCTTTTACACCATCGCCATCTGTATCTGAATTGTCTACTGATTTGAAATCAACATTGCTATATGCGTCTTTTGGACGTTTACCAAAATGCACATTCAATCCTATGTTAGCTGCAACCCAACTATCATTGCCGCCAGATTTAACGTTATCAATGTAGTCACTCATAGTCAAATTATACGTTGCTCCAACTCTTAAACTTGTACGGAAACCGATATTAAATTTAGCACCTAAACCTAAAGGAATATAAAATGTATTACGAGCATAATTCACTGTACTATCTTTTAATTGAGTTTCGTATGTATAATCTCTTTTTATGGTAGTTGAAATTGGATCATTTGCAGCACTTTCGGATAAATTACGAATTGAACCATCAGACCAATAATTATATACCGTTCCATTTCCGTTTCTTAAATCGCCGTAAGGATCAAACATTAAATACCCAAAACCTGCTTGTGCAAATATGGAAACATCTTTTTCTTTTTCGCCTAATCGATCAAAAAACGCAAAAAGATTAAGACCTCCACCCATTATTTTCGTTTGAAAATTAGCATGAGATGTTTTATCGTTATCGGTTCCTGCTAATTTACCATACATTCCGTCTAAACCTATTCCTAAGACTTTACCAATACGGTATTCTATTCCTAAGTTGTAGCCTAAACGCATGTCACTAAAGAAATTCGCATTCCCTTTTTTTCCAACATCCCCAAGGAATTTGAGTCCTCCAACCTGACCTGTAACTGATAATTGTGCTTGTGATGTGCTGATAATCGCCAAACAAATCGCTAATAAAGATAGTTTCGTAGATAGTTTCTTCATAAATGTATCGTTTAATAAGCGATTAAGTTACAACTTTTGTCGATGAAAACAAAATTATGTTAATTTTTATGTAAATTATTTGAGTATAAGGCTATTTGTAAACACTAATTTGTTAGTTACTGCTAATTTAAGGTTTTATATGAGTTTTTTGTTTTTTTAAAATGATGCTTATTCAGAAGGGATTTTACAACGAATGGCGCTGTAATTTACTAGCCCAATATACTCGTTCTTTTTCATATCACGCTAGGTCGTGATTAAAAAAAGTTACAGTACACACATATACTATATGTTTGAGCCAACTTGGGAGTGGGGGATATGAAAGACTTTTACAAAACATTTTGAGAAAAAATAACTTCTCATCTTTAGTCTAAATCATAAATTCAGTTGGCAGTAAAATTTACTAAAATAATTTAAACAAATAAAAAAAAGGTTGTTGTATAATTTGTAAATTTATAAAAGAGCAAAGATGATATGAACACAAATTCAAACACTCAATTTTCAGAAACAACCAATAGGTTAAAGTCTTTACTTTTTCAGTTTGATGAAATTCATAGCGAAGAAAAAATTATTTTACTTCATCAACTCAACTCTTTTCTTCCAACAAAATTGCAAGAGTGGAAACAAACACATCAGTTACTGATGACAATGATGGCTTATCCTGATAATAAAATGATGCTTGATTTAGTTCAAACAACATTATCTAATTTATTAAAACGTTTAGAAAAAAAAACATCGTTAACTGCTTCTTTAAGCGGAACAGGATTTTTGCATACCGCAATTGAGTGTAATTTTTCGTTTGTAAAAGTTAATTACTTAATAAAAACCTTTCCTCGTCAAATGTCTATTCACAGTGCTTTATCAAGCATTGATACTCAAAAGTTGGTATTGAAATTAGTCCTACCAAATGTTGAATATTCTAAAATTTATTTAGGCGAAAAAGATCTTAAAAGCAGAATTTCCGAATTTAATACTTCGAATAAGCTCACCGATTTAGAATGGTTAGTTCAAATTATTCAACAATCTTCGCTCGACAAAAAAACACAGGCATTTGTGTATCAGCAGTTGGGCATTTTTATACAATGGAAAATATCTAATAAAAATGATTCGATGAGTTTTTTAAGAGGTGCTTGTTTGCCAACGTATTTTCATACAAAGCCTATAGATAGAAAAAATAATCTTCAACAAATTATTCATCAAGCATTACCGCTTCCCGTTAAATTAAATCAAAAAGAAAGGCAACAACTCATACATGCAGCAAAAATGACGTTGACCTATTTATACAGAGAAACCGAGCCTTTTAGCAATGCTAATGAAGATGATATCACTTTATTTAATTTAGGTAAAGGTATTTCTATTGCTCTTTTTGGAAGTACAGTTGATAAACGCTACTCACTTGAATCGTACATTGGTTATTTGGTTTTAAAAAATAATATCCCTGCGTCATACGGTGGTGGCTGGCTTTTTGGAGAACGTTGTCAATTTGGAATTAATATTTTAGAACCGTTTAGAGGAGGCGAATCCGGTTTAATTATTTGTGAATTATTGCGCGTTTATCATCAGTATTTTGGAGCAACCCGTTTTGTAGCGAAGCCTTATCAGTTTGGATTGAATAACACGGAAGCCTTGAAAACAGGGGCGTTTTGGTTTTATTATAAATTAGGATTCAGGCCCGAAGATAGTACTTTAAAAGAATTAGCATACAAAGAAGAACAAGCCAAGCAGCAAAATACATCTTACAAAAGCGATCTATCAACACTAAAAAAATACACGAAAAGTAATTTGGCATTAACACTTTCTTCTACTAGTTATCCTAATTACGATTCGGAATTACTTAGTCAAAAAATCACCACCTACATCAATACTCATTTTGATGGTAATCGAACAATGGCTTTGGATCATTGTTTTAAGGCATTAACAGTCGGTTTAACTATTTCTCTTAAAGATTGGAAAAAAGAAGATATTGAATATGCGAAAGAGGTTTCTCTATTATTTTGTTTGAGTCCAGATGCAAAAAACTGGATCAAGAAACATCAAAAAAACATCACGTTATTTATTCAATTAAAATCCGCTAAAACAGAATTGTCTTGGATAAAGCATTTACAAAGATTTGATGCGTTTTGGGAAATGATTAAAGTGTGATTAGTGTCAGCAAGAAAATTTAGCTTGTACTTTAATTGATACATTTTCAAAATAGCAGTGTAAAGATTGTTCTTTCTTTCGTTACTTACACCTAACAATCAATTTCCTTTAATAATTAAGACTAGTAAAAATATAACAGGAACTGAACTTAAGATCATACCTATATATCCTAAACTAAAACCTTTTTTAGTGATCTCGTATTTTGTATTTAAATAAATATTAATGGTAGAAAATATAAAGCCGATAATAGCAAACAACAATGCAAAGAATAAATAGAAGGGATTTATCAAACAGACGCAACAGACTATGCCAAGGGCAATAGAAAGATAGCCAGATAATTTAAATAAATTCATCTTACAATACGTTGTTGGTTTGTTCTTTTATTTTTTCTAATTCATCTTTCATCAATACGACTAATTTTTGCATTTCAGCATCATTCGCTTTTGACCCAATGGTATTGATTTCACGACCAATCTCTTGTCCAATAAAGTTGAGTTTTCGCCCACCAGCTGGTTCTTTCATGGTTTTAATGAAGTAATCTAAATGTGTTTGTAAACGCACTTTTTCTTCGTTGATATCCAGTTTTTCGATATAGTAAATTAACTCTTGCTCAAATCTGTTTTTGTCAACTTTTTCAGAGCCAACAACTTCTTCTAAATTTTTATGAATACGGTCTTTAATGTTTTGAATACGGCTTGCATCGTGCTTCTTAATACTTTCCAATGATGATGAAATAATACCAATACGTTCCATGAAATCTTTTTCGATAGATTTTCCTTCATCCGATCTGAAAGCAATTAATTCTTTAGTGGCTTCCAAGATCACCGAATAAATATCTTTCCAATCACCTTCATTGGGCTCTTTACGCTCTGATTTAAGAACGTCAGGCATTTTTAAAACATGAGAAAATAAATTATTTTCAGGCTCATTTAATTCCTTAGCTAACTCCTTTAATTTGGCATGGTATGATTTTGCCAACGGTATGTTTATTTCAACAGGTGTTTCTGCTATCTTCGACTCTATGTATATAGATAAATCAACCTTTCCGCGTTCCAATAATTTATTGAGTTCGCTTTTAAGTTCATGTTCTTTATCTCTGTAAGTAGAAGATAATCTTAAATTCAAATCTAAGGTTTTACTATTAAGAGAGCGTATCTCTACACTCACCATTTTATTTTCAAATTCTTTGGTCGCTTTTCCAAAGCCAGTCATTGATTTTAGCATGATGCAAAAGTAAACTATTTTCATTAAAAACGGCTGTAAAAAGCAAATCATTGCTTATTATTGTATATCAATAACTCAAACAAATTATCACATGATCAAACTGATTATACATGGCGGATTTTTTAGCGAATCATCGCAATCTCAAGAAACTAAACTCGCTAAACAACAAGCCTTATCAACTATTGCCAAGCAATCGTATGATTATTTAAAAACACATACAGCTTTACAAACCATTGTGTATGCTGTTGAATTACTTGAAAATGACGAGTTATTTAATGCAGGTATTGGTTCACAAATACAAAGCGATGGAAAAATTCGGATGAGTGCTTCTATGATGGATGGTGTTTCTACTAAATTTAGTGGTGTTATCAATATTGAAGATGTGAAAAATCCAATTAAAGTTGCCGAAAAATTATTTACGTATGATGATCGTGTATTAGGAGGAGAAGGCGCTATTAGCTTTGCAAGAGCAAATGGCTTTGAAAAATTTAGTACTGAGTTACCACAACGACGATTAGAATATGAAGCAAAATTAAAAAGCAAAGGCTTAGGAACGGTTGGCTGCGTGGCTTTGGATGGGCAAGGACATATTGCTGCGGCAACTTCCACAGGAGGCAAAGGTTTTGAAATGGCAGGTCGAATTTCAGATTCGGCAACAGCAGCAGGTAATTACGCAAACGAGTATTGTGGCGTTAGTTGCACGGGAGTGGGCGAAGATATTGTGAGTTCGGCTGTTGCTACGAAAATAGTAACGCGTGTCACGGATGGAATGCCTATTAAACAAGCATTTGAGAAAACGTTTGCTGAATTAAAAAAAATAGATGGCTTTGCAGGCGCTATTGCTATTGATAAAGAGGGGAATATCTATCATCAAGATTCACATCCAATGATGGTGTATGCGAGTTATGATGGAAGTAAATTAGAAGTGTTTAATTAAAAATATAATATCACAACACACGATATATATATGAAACGCTGCTTAACCATTGCAGCTCAAGGTTTAGGACAGGTTGCCCCAAATCCGATGGTTGGATGCGTAGTCGTTTATCAGGATAAAATTATTTCGGAAGGCTATCACCAAGTATACGGTGGCATGCACGCAGAGCCTAATGCGTTGAAAGGAATTGATGAGGCTCTCTTAAAAGAATGTACGTTGTATGTGAATTTAGAACCCTGTTCACATCACGGAAAAACACCACCTTGTGCTGATTTAATTATAGGCAAAGGCATTAAAAAAGTGTTTGTGGGGAATTTAGATACCAACCCACTAGTTGCAGGCAAAGGGATTAAAAAACTACAAGATGCCGGAATAGCAGTAGAATATGGCATATTAAACGAAGCTTGCAGAGAACTGAATAAACGTTTTTTTACCTTTCACGAAAAAAAACGTCCCTATATCATCTTAAAATGGGCGCAAACCAATGATGGTTTTATTAGTCAGGATCCGTTGCCTGTTCTTAAAGAAGATAATTGGATTACAGGAACAGAAAGTAAACAACTCGTACATCAATTGCGCACTCAAGAACAAGCCATCTTAGTTGGTTATAATACCGCTTTGTTGGATAACCCTGTATTAACAGCTCGTTTGGCCAATGGAAAAAATCCCTTACGTATTGTGATTGATAAAGAATTAGCATTGCCAAAACACTTGGATATTTTTAATGATGACGCTGAAACCCTTATTTTTAATAATAAAAAATCAGTACAAAAAAATAACCTGCACTATGTGAAAATTGATTTTAATCATCTATTAACGGAGATGATGAATTATTTATTTACAAAACACATATCCAGTGTAATTATAGAAGGAGGTACAAAAACACTTTCTCAATTTATAGAACAAAACCTGTGGGACGAAGCACGCGTATTTGTAAATCCACATAAAAACTTTGTTAAGGGTTTAAAAGCGCCTGTTATTAGCTTACCTCAAGCAAGTAAACAACTTATTGGGACGGATGAATTATATATTTTTAAAAACAAATAAACTATGATTTTCTTAATTGCTTCTATTATTGTTTCTACTTTATTCGGTATTTCGTTTAAAGTTATTTCTAATAAAAAAATTAATTCCTTTCAAGCCATTATTGTCAATTACGTTGTAGCAGGTTCATTAGGCTTTATTACCACTAAATCAGATGTAACACCACTAAACGTCTTTCATCAATCGTGGTTTGGTGTAGCCGTTGGATTGGGTATTGTGTTTATCGGAAGTTTATTTGTAATAGCCGAAACTACCAGTAAATATGGCATATCTGTGGCGCAGGTTGCTAATCGTATGTCGGTTGTTGTGCCTATAACGATAGCCATTATGTATTATGGCGATAATTTAACTGTATTTAAAATTGTAGGAATTATATTAGCTATTGCAGCTGTTTATTTAGTATCGCATAAAGAAAACGCTTCTAAATCTTCACAAAAATTTTGGTGGTTATTTCCATTAATTATTTTTATCTGCAGTGGAATCATTGACTCATCCATCAATTACGCCCAACGCAATTTATTAAACGATACTGATTTCGATGCGTTTTTGTCGACTATATTTTCTACTGCTTTTGTTTTTGGGATGATTGTACTGTTATATCAATTACTCATTAAAAAAGATACCTTTGAAAAGCGCGCTATTCCAGCAGGTATCATATTAGGTGTGATTAATTTTGGTACGATGTATTGCATTATCATGGCGCTAAATTCAAATATAGTTGAGGCATCCTCTTTATTTCCTATTAATAATTTGAGCATCTTAACCTTATCAACAATTATTTCTGTATTGGTTTATAAAGAAAAATTATCTCAAAAAAACTGGATAGGTATAGGACTGAGTTTAGCCGCTATTGTGATTTTGGGACTATTGCCAAAACTCATGTAATTAGTTAATATGCTTTTTTCTGACACCTATTTGACCATTCAATCTCCTCATCAAATTATTTATAAAGATAAAGGAAGTAAATTTTCGGCATTTGCTTTCCCTGTAGAAAACGATAAGCAGATTAAAGATATTTTAGTTAATCTCAAAAAAGAACATCCCACCGCTAATCACCATTGTTACGCTTATATCTTAGGTGCTGATAAAGTTAATA
>JAYVDU010000260.1:0-4770 GCA_043749245.1 Bacteroidota bacterium
AGGCGTAATGTTGTACGCACAAAAAAATCCTAATCGTAGTGCGCTAAAAGAACAAAATAATAAACTATGGCTAACGATTGAATACGTAAAAAGCGTGGATGAAGCCATCGTCATTTTAGAAAAAATTTCTGCGATGATCGTTGTTCCTAAAGACGAATTAGTTTAAGTTTAGTTTATTGCTACGTTGTCGCGGATATAAATTATCACCCTTAATATGTTGTTTCGAATACAAATGACTACAAATCTCCGCCAACTGATAGTAACAGCTTACGTTAACGCTTGAGTGTCTCCATATAATTTTTATGTCCCTGTTAAAATATAAATCCTAAATTAGTTTGCGCAATTGAACATGGATTTTTTACACAATATACTTGGCTCTGATTTAAACAAAGCATTTTTTACCATCATCAATATTATTTTTGTTGAGGGTTTGCTTTCTGTTGACAATGCGGCAGTACTTGCCACGCTAGTAATGGATTTGCCAGAAAAGCAACGAGGCAGAGCTTTGCGTATTGGCTTAATCTTCGCCTATATTTTTAGAGGATTAGCACTTTTACTAGCAGGCTATTTGTTACAAATTAATTGGGTAAAACTCGTGGGTGGAGGTTATTTGTTGTTTCTTACCCTTAGATTCTTTTACGAGAAAGCCTTTAAACATAAAAGCATAATGGATGAGGCTGCCGAGGAAGTTCAGGAAATCATGCCACCTAAAAAATGATTATTTGGTTTAAATCAATTTTGGTCAACTGTTTTAATGGTAGAAGCAATGGATCTTGTGTTTTCATTGGACAATGTATTGGCGGCAGGAGCATTTTCACAAAATATTTACATTGTTTGTATTGGTGTTTTTATTGGAATAATTACTATGCGATTTGTTGCAAGCTATTTTGTAAACTTAATGTCGCGTTTTCCGTTTTTGGATTTTGCCGCATTTATTGTAATATTTATGTTGGGAATGAAATTGGTCTTTGAATTTTTTTATCCCGAAAATCATACGGCTTCTAACGAGGTGAATTCAGGCATAAAAGCCTATGCATTTTCACTGACTACTATCGCTATTTTTGTGGTACCAATTCTTACATCACTATTGTTCAATTTCCCTAAGAACAATAAAAAAGGTTAACTTCTCTCCGCTGGATTTGCGCGTAAGCCCTTTGTGTCGCTAATCCTGCGGTGTATGAGGTCACGGACTACAAGTCCGCGATAACTGGTTCTTATTATTTATTGAATCGCGAGTGAGCACGTTGCATTTCTTTAACATAAAATATATAATCAAAATGAATTAATGGGTTTAGCATTTTAATATACTCATAGCCATCTGGCATGCAATATTCATAATTATACTTTGTAGTATGTAAATTAATAAAAGAATAGTCAACATTTGTGTTAAATAAATGCTCTTCTATTGAGTTTTTTTTTGGTTTAGGTACTTTTTCAGCTTTAGAATCGCTATACAAAGCGTGCTCACCAGTTGCACTTGTAAATATCATAACAGCATATTTTTCTTTGTACTTTTCATTTAAAAAATCACCCATTGTTTTAATATTTTTATCACTTTTCGGATAATCTTTCTGATGATTTCTAATTAAATGAAAACTTGCTGCCGACATAACAATAAACCTATCTTTATAAAAATTTTCGATTAAATAAATACAATTTTCCGCCATTAATGAATCTCTCAAACGATTACCTTCAGAAAAGTTCGATTCTTTATTATCATAAATTCTAACAACGTTACACAGGTTTTTAAAATTCATTAACATGTAATATTCCTCTTTTGTAAAATCACTTTTTTTATTGTCAATTACAGAAAATAAACGATTAGACTCGCGGTAATTTAATTCTGAAAATTTATATTTATACTTTTCAGTGGTTATATCCTTAGCTAAATTTTTCAAAAAACTCAACTCAGATTCTTCTAGTATTTTTTTATTACCAATAACTGTTTGTAAATAATTCGGTAAATAATATTTTGAGTAAATGCCATATATTTGACAGTCAAAGCCTGCGTATTCTATTTCTTTTTTTTGCAGAGATTGTAGTAAAGGAAAGAAATCAGCTGTATTTGACCACAGTTTTGCAATACCCATATTCAAAGTGTCATTTAAAACACCAACCTCGTTTCCCTTAAAGCAATCAAAAGCACTGGATTCAGATAAAAACACTGCGTTTTTTTCTTTACAAAATAGTGTTATTAATTCAGCTTTAATTACAAAAGTTGCTCCGTCTCCATGCCACTGCTCTCCTAACCCTAAAATTTGAATTTTATCACTGATTGAATTAATCGCCTTTTGATAAACTAATAATAACGAATCATGATTTGCAGTCGTTGTTTTAATTTGAGCAACTGTAATTTTACTTAGTAATATAAGATAAAGTATTTTTTTCATAAAGTATTTTAGTTTAATAATTTAATAAGCTGGGTTAAGTCTACTTACTTATTAATTTATATTTAATTATTACTAAGCAGTCATGCGACAAGGTCTTTTCACGCAATGGCTTCTGTGACTTCTGTCATCTTCTGGAATTTGTAACACCTTGCTCCGCTGGATTTGTGTGTAAGTCTTTTGCGTGGCTAATCATGCGGTTTCTTGTATGAATATGTTTAACATCCGTTTAATTATTTTTCACCTCGTTGCATTATTTTAACTACAAAGATATAATTACCCCAGGATTATTAACGCTATTTTCCTATACGCAAAATCCAGCGTAGCTTTTGTGTATGTTCGCGTAAATGCTTAAGACCGGTTTTTTTTAGTGACGTAGTTTTACAAAACCAGCGGAGCCTTTGGTAATTGTTCCTCCAAAGCAATTAATAACGTATTAATTGAAATTGATATGTATAGGGACACGGACTACAAGTTCGCGACAACGGGGTGGCCTAATATTTCCCCAGCTATGCAGTATTTACGTTAATGAACACCTTGACAGATTTATACTTGGGCAATCATATGTAATTAATTCTTGTTGCCTTGTAATTTTCACATAGAGTATCTCAAATAAGTTTACCTTTAGTATATAAATTTTCTTTGCGTCTTTTTTTAAATGCTACGTCTTTAAAGTTATGACAACAACTACCGAAACTATATGGAAAGCCTTTCATCAGGAACTGTTTAACTTTATAAACAAACGCGTTCGTGATAAAGATACATCAAAAGATATTTTGCAGGATGTATTTATTAAAATACATTTAAAGCTAAAAACCTTAAGCGATGGAGATAAATTAGCATCTTGGGTGTATCAAATTACCCGAAATAGTATCTTAGATCATTTTAGAAAACAAAAAACGAAGGTTCCTTTATCGGATAACCTCATGGCACTTGAAGAAGAAAAAGTATTCAATGCCGAGTTTGTTAATTGCTTAAAGCCCATGATTGAGCAATTGCCAGACAATTCTAAAGATGCCATTATGCAAACGGAAATGGGGCTATTGTCGCAAAAAGAATATGCGGATAAATTAGGTATTTCTTATTCAGGTGCCAAATCTCGTATTCAACGAGCACGCCAGCAATTACACACGTTGTTTAATGAGTGTTGCTCCATTGAATCTGATGCTTATGGAAATATTATTGAACATGAATGTAAAAAAGATTGCGGTTGTCAACCTTAATATGCGTCTTTTAAAAATATGAGCGTCTATAGGTTATAAATCAATACTTGTGTAACCTTAAAAATTTAAACATCATGGAAAATCAAAACAGATCGTGTTCTTGCAACACATGCAATTGCAAAACAACAATCGAATCAACAAACACCTGCCATTGTAATACTAGCTGCTCTTGTAACTGCAATACCTGCAATTGTAACAAAAGCAAATGCGATTGCAATACAACCGCATGTTGCTAATCAATTAAAAAAATAGGCTTGAAATTTCAAGCCTATTTTTTTATAATTGAATTCACTCAACAAAAATAAAAAAACAATTCACTCACTATTAATTTCTGACTGTATAATAAATTATTGGATGTTGCCGTAATAATATAAGTACCTGCTACTAGCTTATTTTCGGGATCAACGCCTTTAATTTTTGAATTTTCAACAGCTACAATTACTTTCGAATAACATTCGTTTCCATTCACATCCCTCGCTCCGCTGGATTTGTGTGTAAGTCTTTTGCGTGGCTAATCCTGCGGTTTCTTGTATGAATATGTTTAACATCTGTTTATTTATTTTTTACCTCGTTGCATTATTTTAGCTACAAAGATATAATTACCGCAGGATTATTAACGCTATTTTCCTATACGCAAAATCCAGCGTGGCTTTTATGTATGTTCGCGTAAATGCTTAAGACCGGTTTTTTTGTTTAGTGCCGCAGGTTTACAAAACTAGCGGAGCCCGTGTGTATATTAGCGCATATCCTTCGTAGCGGGGCGAGACACAGTCTAAATTAAGATGTTTTTAGTAATATAACAAATACGATGTGTTTTATTCCAAAGCATTGCAAATGCGTCGGAGCGGGGTGTATGAGGTCACGGACTACAAGTCCGCGACAACGGCGCCATAGAAGCCAAAGTAAAAGGCGCAATTAAAAGGCAATAAAGTATTAGAGCAATTTAAAGAAGTTGATTCTTTACCCGATACCGAAAAAAATTTAATTCTTAAAGTTATTTCTGCGCTTATCAGAGATTATAAAACTTCGATGGCTTATAAGTAAATCATGGACTAAAAGTCTGCGATAGCTGGTGCAGTGGGTATGGTATACTGTGAGTAAAGCCTAGATGTATTTGGTCGGTGGGTTACCATCAGAATTGGCTTTATCTTTAAAGTCTA
>JAYVDU010000261.1:0-4770 GCA_043749245.1 Bacteroidota bacterium
GACATGTATCTATTGAAATTAGATAGCATGGGACAAATTAAGTTTCAAAGTACATTTGGGAATGCGAATAACGACATTGGTAAATCTGTTATACAACTCATTGATTCGAGTTATGTGATTGTGGGATATACTAATTCTATTGGTTTTGGCGGATATGATATTTTTTTGGTAAAGGCGGATAAATATGGCGCTTTAGTTTGGCAAAAAACAATTGGAGGTACTGATTGGGATTTTGCAAACAGTTTGCAACAAACGAGCGATGGTGGTTTTATTATTGCAGGTTCTACATATAGTTATGGGCATGGTAATGAAGATGGTTATGTAGTGAAAACAGATGCCAATGGAAATATTACCTGGAGTAAAACATACGGCGGCGCTAATGATGATGAGTTTAAATCCGTTATCCAAACAGCGGATGGAGGCTATGCCTTATGTGGTTACACAAAAAGTTATGGAGATATTAATGGCGATGCCTGGGTTTTTAAGTTATTAGCAAATGGGGATTCGGCATGGAGTAAGATTTATGGGGGAGTTAAGGAGGATTTTACTAATAAGATAATTCAAGTTCAAAGTTCTGATTTAGTTGTGGCTGGAGGTACCCGAAGTATACCTACTTCAACTTCATCTATAGAACAAACTATGTTATTAAAATATGATGTAGTTAATGGTAATCAGTTATATTCTTATATAGATCCTGTAGGATATGAAGAGTATTACAACAGTGTCGCGGAGGGCTTAAATGGTTCATTTGTAAGCTGCGGAAGGACTAAAAACTTTGTATTTGGTTATCAAGGGATAGTGGATGTTTATGGGATAGGATTTTCTTATATAAATTTTTACTCCTTTGCTATAGGGAATAACGATGAATTTTTTTCTGTTTGCAAAACTAAAGATAAAGGTTTTGCTTTAGTCGGTTTAACACAAGGTACTTTCCCCACATTACAAGATATTATGTTTTTAAAAATAGATAGTGTTGGGAATTATGGAATTAGCATTACATCTTTAAAAAATATCGAATTAGACAATTTAGAAATAACTATTTTCCCTAATCCTTCAACCGATTTTATAAACATTAATTTATCAACTGAATTAGATATAAATAAATCTTATTTTAAAATAATAGATGTTAATGGCAATGAAGTTTTATCAAATACTATATACTATCATCATTCAAAAATTGATATTTCCAATCTATATGCTGGATTGTATTTCTTTCAATTGTATAATGAAATTGGGTTACTCAAAACATTGAAGATTTCTGTTATAAAATAAACATGATGTTTAATAGTTTATTTTATAATAATACTCAAAAGTTTACGAATCGTTTATGGATTTACTTTGCTATTGTATTTATTGTAAATTTTATTTTTAAGATTTCTTATTTAGGCTATGCTTCTTTTTGGTATGACGAAATAATAAGTGTTCAGTCTGCATCACTTGATTTTGGACATATTAAACATGTATCTGAATGGGATAAAAATCCACCATTTTATTATTATTGTTTAAGTGTTTGGATAAAATTATTTAATGATACTGAGTATACGGTTAGACTATTAAGTATATTTTTTAGTTCATTAGCAGCGGGAACGTTATTTATCATTGCGAATAGATATTATAATAAAATAACGGCAATTATTGCATCCTTGCTTTTTCTTTCAAATAATGTATTATTTTATTATTCACATGAGGCCAGAGCTTATTCTTTAGTAATATTATTAGGGCTTTTATCAACTTGGGTTTATTTTAAATTTAAAGAACTGCCAATTATTAAATTGGTTTTATTATTAGGGGTAATTAATTTTTTATTGATATATACTCATTATATATCTGGGCTTATACTCGTTTTTCAAACAGTATTGATGCTACTCTATTTTGATAGAAAACAAAAAAAATATTTCTTATTTAGTTTATTGATAATCGTTTTATTAACAGCATTGCGTTTTACAAAAAAACAATTTTCATTAATCATTGATTTTAATAGTTCGACAAGTACGTTTTGGCTTAAAAAATCTGATTTTAACTACTTAAAAGAGGTTTTATCTACGTTTCTATTTAATGAATATCTTTCTATATTGTTTTTAGGGATCATAGCCATTATTTTCATTTTTCTAATACTTAAAAGGCTTAGAACAGCCCAATTTAACATTATATATAGTTTTTGCGTTGGATTAGGTTCCATACTTTTTTTATTTAGTTTAGGTAAATTTACCCCCATTTTTTTAGATAGATATCTCATCTTCACTTTGCCATTTTTATATATTCTTATTGCCTATGGATTATCATTTGTAAAGAACAAATACATTTCGTTATTACCTATATGCGCATTTTTTATTTTTTCTATGTTTAAAATAGATTATAAAACAAATAAGGGAATGGATTATAGATCAGTTGTTAAATTTATAAATTCGATAAAAGATAAGAACGATTTAATCATTGTTAAAACTAAAGACATAAAGCCTTTATATTGTTACTACTCTGATTCTGATTTTTTTAGTAAACAAAAGAAAGATTTGCCTCAAGCCGATCATACTATTTTTTGTAATACTTGGCAAGATGTAGGTATGGATGTCAAAAATTTTAAACGGATTATTGTGATAGATTCTTATCAAGAATACAACCCGAATGAAAAGGAGTTTGTATTAAAATTATCAGAACAAAAGACAAATTATTTTATAACAGATTATTTTAAGGGAGTTAAATTATCAGTTTATAAGTAAGAGTAAGATGGTTTATACTAGGATAATCGTCTAATTTTAAAAAGAATTTTCTTAAAGTGTGCTGCAACAGAAGTGTAGATTGCTCATTCTGGTTTTGCGATAATGAATTCTAATATGTAGGACTCTTATTCACGTTTTGGGTATATGGATTCAGGATATCATATTGCGTGTTTTTTGTGAATTTTAACATTTATGGAAAAATAGATTGCTCATTCAGGATTTGCAACTTGGAGTATACAATTTACGGATGCTCATTCAGATTTATATATTACAACAACTGAATAAATTGTTGCTCATTCACGTTTTTATGTGGTGCATTCTAGATTTACAGTAGGGATTTCATCTTAAAAGGTTTGATGTTTTGATGTATTTGGTAGTCATGCATGTGTTGGGGTTGGTAGGTTTGGGAATGAGATTGGGCATTTGATAAATGCATTGCTAATCCCTTATTTTTCTTTCTATCTTTTTTTCATAGATGAAAAAGAAACAAAAAATCTAGTCAAAAATATGCCCCATGCTCCTCACGGAATTCTACGGATATTACGCTCCGCTAAATCCTTGAATTCTCGTTTCACCCCAACTCTGCCTGCATTTTTGACAGGACTACGCTCTTGTTCTATTCAACATTTTTTTAATTGAAGCAGTTTTGGAAGATAGAAGTACTATATAAATATCTAGTAGCTTTTACGTATTTAGTATATCTATTTTTTTGAATGTTAGAAGTCAAAAAGCATAAAAAATCCCAACTTTTTTAGTTGGGATTTGATTAGATTTACCAAAAAAACTGCTTATTAATTTGCTTTGGTTTTTTTGATTACTCTTACAAATTTAATGGAGTTAGCTGTATGGTATTGTTGACTATTTGCTCCGTATAAACTTTTGATGTATGCTTTGGATTGTTTTATTAAATCTAACATTCCTGTGTCTTCTGCATATAAAAATGTGTTTCTATCGATACGAGAGGCTTTTAAATTAGCATAACTTGTATTCGCATTGTCGTTTAGAGTAGTAATTGTAGCTAATTTTGTTTGAAGATTAGGTACTTGGTATTCTGTTTCGTTAGGTGAATAAACTGGTTGACTTTGTAGTAAGAGAATCATTTTTGAAAAGTGTTGGATTCTATTATCAAAACTTTGTTGTGATGTTGAAATATTTGTGGGTGAATTTGGGTCGGTTGGAATTGGTGTATCTGATGGAGCTGGAGTATTTACAGGAGAGGATGGCGAAGATAATCGACCTGCATTTGTTGTTTTCTTTTTAGAACTACCTCTGAATTTTTTTACTAAAAAAGTAAAGTCGTCGATTGTTTGTTTTGTGGTTCCTGTACTTTGTAAGGCTCCTAACAATTTAGTAGAGAGACTTTTTAATTCTTTAAAAATTATTTCTCTTTGATTAGTATTGTTTTTCCAGTCTGTAAATATAGTATTGGAGTTGTTTACTTTTGCATCTGCATTGATGTACAAGTTAGTAAATGCGGAAATTGTAATGAATGCATTTGATGGATTGTAAGTAACTCCTAATGTAGCAAGGAATTGTTCGTACTTTAATAAATTAGCTACATTTTTACTGTGTCCTGTTTCGAATACTGCTGACATGATTTCTAAGATTTAAAGGATTAATTATTTTTTTGTGATTTATCTGTATAACGATGGATTTATAAAAAAGTTACGTTTGATTTGTAAAGGATTGTTAATTGGGTGGAGGTAATTTCAAATTATAAGAAAATAAATTTTGAAATACCTATTTAAATTACCGACTATAAAAAAGACCTCACCCCAACCCCTTTCCAAAAGAGAGTGGCTAGCACCTTTACTATAAAACCTTTGATACTATTTTATTTATTGTACTCTTTGGCGTAATCGAATTAGCCGATTTTTAAAAGAGAGTGGCTAGAACCCTCACAATTATTGAACTAAATCATTTTCCAAAAAACTTAGTTATTTAAATATGATTTAAATTGTAAATTTGAATTAAAACATAGTATCATCAACCAAATTATAAAATACATTAACTATAGGCTTACGGCTTTTACTGAGCACGATTTGCATTCGCC
>JAYVDU010000262.1:0-14606 GCA_043749245.1 Bacteroidota bacterium
TCAATACTTGTAATATCATATTTGCCATACCAAACATAATCGTAAATACGGCTAATGTTTGTAAATGCTTGTTGATGGGGCGATTTAGCCAATTCGAAACCATAATCGATATTGGTTTTAAAAGGTTCGTAGTGTATTATTTTTGTTTCGTTAAGGATATTGAGTTGTTTTAAATAGTGCCAACGAATTGCTAATCTGTAATCAGTATCATCAATTGCTTTTTTTATCCGTGTATTAAAATCGATGCTTGAAATATCTTCTTCAACATCCGAAAAATTAAATGCCGTATTTTTGGTGTTACCTCTCAAAAAGCTTGTAAATTCAGTGCGCGTAAGGAGCCAAATAATAATACCAAAACCTATTACACCTATTATCCAGATGAAAATATTCATCAAATTTGCTTTTGATTCGTCGGTTGAATTACCGAAGATTAAAGTCGAAAGCCAATTCCAAAATTGTTCCCACAACCTTATTAACCAATCCCATAAGCTGTCTTGATCTTTGTTTTCAACCTTTTTAGCAAAGTCTAAATTAACCTGACTAAACACTTTTTCTTCTTGTGATGTTGTTGGCTTGATGGTTTTTACAATAACCGAATCGTACGTAATGGCTTGTGTTTGTGCTATAATAGGTAACCTACAACACAATAATAAGGCAACTATAAATATGGAATATACTTTTTTCAGAAACGGTATAGCTTATCTATAACAAAACTAACTGTTTTAAGGACATTTACAAATTGAAAACAAGATATTATGGAGTTGTTTTATCTGAGATTTTTTTACTCATACTTAAATGCCCACAAATTAATAGTTAAGGTTATACGGTATGTTCCAACGAATGGTATTCGATTATTTGTTTTTTCGGTAAGGGAAATATTGTAACCATAATGTAAATTTATAAATCCACCATAAGTTATCCCAATCTCAGGAGTAATCTTTAAATCATGATAAAAAAAATTAGTATAATCTATAATGCTCAATCGCCCACTTATTAGTGGTAAATTTACTTCCCATGCAATTTTAGGTGCAATATAAAAGTGATTTACATCAAAATTATACTCTGAAGCAACTTTAATTCCTGTAAATTTTCTCATGAATCCGCCACCGCAAGAGCCAAATGGTGTGTCTTTAGCATATAGTAAACCAGCTTCGCCGACTAATTGATTTTGATATGATAATCCGAATGATGGAAAAAAGTGAAAATCTTTTAATAGTTTATGTTTACCATCACTTTCTTGTGAAAAACATACAATTGAACTAAGCAGTATTATTAAAGATATTACAGTTTTTATCATGTTCATTAAAGTGCCCCCTCAGTGTGTTTTAAGAACAAGCAAATATCTATTAAGCCTATTGCTGATATACTGAAGCCTAGTAATTTTACATAATAATTTTTGATAAACAAAAAAATAACACCAATTATTGGAAGTAAAAAAATACCCCAAACAAAATAAGGATGTATTATTGGATAATTAATTTTCCAAATATTTGAAACATCCATAATATCAAAAAAACTGATAATAGAAATATGAATAACACAAACGAAAAATAAAACTTTGACGAATAGGATTGATCTTTTGCCTATTAATTCCGCAAATGTAGTTTTCATATTTTGTTAGTGTAATCTATAATTATTTCACTAATTAATCACCTCAAAGCCTGTGTATTTTTGTAATACCTTAGGAATGTTAATGCCTGTTTCCGTTTGATTATTTTCCAATAAAGAAGCAACAATACGAGGCAATGCCAAGGCGCTACCATTAAGGCTATGCGCTAATTGTGTTTTCCCATCAGTGCCTTTGTAACGGCATTTTAAACGGTTTGTTTGAAAGGTTTCAAAGTTTGATACAGAGCTAACTTCTAACCAACGTTGTTGTGCAGCACTCCATACTTCTAAGTCATACGTTAAGGCAGAACCGAAGCTCATATCGCCACCACATAATTTTAAAATACGGTATGGTAATTCTAAGTCGTTTAATAAATCACATACATCTGCCAACATATTTTCTAACGTCTCGTATGATTTTTCGGGATGCGTAATTTGTACAATCTCTACTTTATCAAATTGGTGTAAGCGATTCAAGCCTCTTACATCTTTTCCATAACTTCCTGCTTCCCTACGGAAACAAGGTGTGTAGCCACAGTTCTTAATTGGCAAATCCGTTTCTTTTAATAAAACATCTCTGTACATATTAGTGATAGGAACTTCAGCTGTTGGAATTAAATATAAATCATCAATTTGGCAATGGTACATTTGCCCTTCTTTATCGGGTAATTGTCCGGTGCCATAGCCACTTTCAGCATTTACTAAAATAGGAGGTTGCACTTCGTTATAACCTTTAGAAGTTGCTTTATCTAAAAAATAATTAATTAATGCGCGTTGTAAACGTGCGCCTTTGCCTTTGTATACAGGGAATCCGGCGCCTGTTAATTTAACACCTAATTCAAAATCAATCAAATCATATTTGGTAGTTAATTCCCAGTGCGGTTGTGCTTTAGCATGTAATGTAGGAATGGTGCCATGCTGAGATACCGTAATGTTATCTTCAGGTGTTTTGCCCAAAGGCACCGTTAAATGAGGCATATTAGGAACAGTTACTAAAATAGCCTGAATTTCTTTTTCTATGTTACTTAAGGTTTCATCAAAGATTTTTTCGTTCGTTTTTAGTTCAGCTGTTTTTGCTTTTAAAATTTCGGCTTCTTCCTTTTTGCCTGATTTCATAAGCTCACCAATCTGTTTAGCTAAGCCGTTAGCCTCTGCTTTGGTGTCGTCGGCTTGGCGTTGAGCGGCCTTGCGGTTATTATCTAACTCAATAATAGAATTAATAATACGTTCGGCATCTTTAAAATTTTTGATCGCTAAACGTTTTAAAACGTCTTCTTTATGGTCTCTGATATAAGCTAGTTGTAGCATAAGGTTATTTTTACGCGTTAAAAGTAATTATTTTTTTATTAAACAGTTAAGTCATTTTTTCGGGCGTGTCCCTGCAAAAGAGGCAGCAGGGTCGGGCTGTCGCTGCAATCTTTGCTTCGTGCCTCGGCAAAGGATTTCCGCTTGCATCCCTCACGCAACCCTAAACAGAAAAAGCCCTTCAAACTAAATGAAGGGCTTTTAAAAAATCCGTGTTTAGTTTAATTATGCTTGAGTAGGAACAACAGATACATACGATCTGTCATCACGTTTCTTTTTAAACACAACTTTACCATCAACTAAAGCAAATAACGTATGGTCTTTTCCAATACCTACATTTTCACTTGGGTTGTGCTTAGTGCCACGTTGACGAACGATAATGTTACCTGCAATGCAAGCTTGTCCACCAAATATTTTAACGCCTAAACGTTTGCTATGCGAATCTCTACCATTGTTTGTCGAGCCCGCGCCTTTTTTATGTGCCATTTTCTTTGAATTTTAAATTTTAAATTTTAAATTTTGAATGGGTATGCTTAATTCATCATCTAGCATTTATCATTCAGCCTTTTTTTACGCTTCTGTTTTTTTAGTTGCTGCTTTCTTTACAGGCGCTTTTTTAACTGCTGCTTTTTTAGCAGGCGCTTTCTTTTCTGCAACTGGAGCGGCTGCTACTTCTTTAGTAACAACTGATCTTAACGAGTAATTACGTTCAACTTTTTCAGCTTTTAATTCTTCTTTTAATGTCTCACCTTTTGGTAATACACCTTGAATTAATAATTGCGTTAAATGTTGACGGTGGTTATTCCATTTTTGGTAACCTTTACGACGTTTTTTCTTAAAGATGATAACTTTATCGCCTTTTAAGTGTTCAATTACGGTGGCTACAACTTTTGCGCCATCCACTGTTGGACTTCCAATAGAAATTTTTCCAGCATTTTCGATTAAGAAAACTTTGTCAAATTCTACCTTTGTACCTTCGTTAGCATCTAGGCGGTGAACGTAGACTTTATTGCCTCGTTCCACTTTAAATTGTTGCCCTGCTATTTCTACAATTGCATACATGGTGTTAAATTTTAATTGTTAATAATTTTTTTTAAGGATGGCAAAGATACACTGTTTTTTGTATCCTGCAAAAGTTTTCAACATTATTTTAGGGCATTTACCCCATATATCACTCTTTTTTAACAGTATTAATGAGCCATATTCCTCCAATAATAATGATAACGGCTAGTATTTGATACGCATTTACTAATTCGCCATCCATTAATCCCCAACCTATAGCAACTATGGGAATTAAATAGGTACAACTTGACGCAAACACAGCCCCGGATAATTTTATTAGTAAGTTAAATAATATAACAGATATGGCTGTGCCTACAATAGCCAATACACTAATATACCCTAAGGCACTTACTCCGTAAGGACTGTTTTTTGAATGTTGTATCACATCCGTAAAGCCAAACAAGTAAATAGCGGCCGCTGGCCCTATTAGTGTAAATGCCCATACCGTTGCGGTAATAGAGTTAATGCCACTCAAATATGCTTTTATGCCATTAACGCTTATGGCGTAGCACAAAGTAGCGGCTACTACTAACAAGCAGTATTGGGTGTTTTGCGATTGTTCGTGACTATCGCCAAATACGATTAAAGAAACAGCCCCCATAAAACCAATCATCACGCCCAAAAATTTAGGCTTGGTTATTTTTTGTTGAAATAAAATAATCCCGACAAGAATTGTAAATAAGGGTGTTAGCGCGTTGAGCATCCCTGTTAAGCTACTGCTGATTTGGGTTTCGGCTTTGGTAAATAAAAAAGCAGGAATTAAATTCCCAAAAACACCCATTATAAGCAAGCCCTTGAGGTTTTTGAGTAAATCAATTTTATAATATTTGAATAATAAGGGGGATAAAAATACAGAGGCAATCGTAATTCGTAATGCTGCTACTTCATCACTACTAAAAGCCATTAACCCTCGTTTCATTAATATAAATGAACTTCCCCAAACTAACGATAGGGCAATTAATATAATCCAAGGCAAAAAAGTCTTTTTCATTTTATCGTCGCAAATGTAGGATATTAACGATTGATTTTTTAAAAAAACAACGATAGACCGACAATTTAAGAGCCTGTTTGAATTTATATTGTAATAATTGTTATAATGTGTTTTTGAGCGAAAAGAGGCAAATTTTGCAGAGATAGTTGGCTACTATCTCGAAAAATTTAATCCCGATTATCGGGATAGCCAAAAAGACACATAACAAAATTATTAGATAAATTTTAAACAGGCTCTTAGTTTAAAACATAAATTCATCTGGTATTAAAAAAAGTCAATTTTTTCTGTATTTTTTATTTATAAAAAACAATAGTCTTAGCTGATATATAGTTAGCGCTTTCTTTTAAACATTATCAAGAGCTTGAAAACATCATTGGCATTGACAAAATTAGTTAAAGATTAATTACTTATTAAATAATGTTTTGCTTTAATAAGGAAACTATAGGGTTTCAAAGGATTATGGTATGCATCAAATCGGAAAAATTTGGAATTAGATTCCAAATTTTTCCGATTATATTAAAACCATTTTTGCGAAATAATAGTTCTCCAATTAATTACATCGCAGTTATCACTTCGCTTTTGAGCTAATTCTCCTGCATATATTAATACTGATTTTTTTTCATGACTCAAATTTTTCCAGTAATTAATATTTTTAAAAAAATCACTACCAATGCTTTTACCTGATTTTATTTCAATAGGTAATAGTTTTCCAGCGTTATCAATAATTAAATCTATTTCATTACCTGTTTTATCTCTCCAGTAGTACAAATTAATTGGTAAAGCACTATTGGCACGCTTTTTAATAAATTCGGTTATAACCATTCCTTCAAATAAATGACCTCTTATAGAGTGAGTTGCTAATTGATTTTTGTCTCTAATGCCTACTAGAGAGCAAACCAAAGCGGTATCATAAAAATACACTTTTGGTCGTTTTACAATAGTTTTGTTATAATTTTTGTAATGAGGTTTTAATAAATAAATAATAAAACTGCTTTCCAATATACCAATCCATGATTGTATGGTTTTAACATCAACACCAACCTCGCTTGATAAGGCGCTACTGTTTAGTTCTTGACCGTTTCGTCCAGCTAATATTCTTACAAATTTATCAAACACAATTAAATCAGTTACATTTTTTAATTGCCTAACGTCCCGTTCTATATAAGTTCTAATGTAATTTGGGCACCAATCAACGGGAGGAATTTTTTGATCATAAATAGGAGGATAAAACCCTTTAAACATAAGCTCATCGTCGGTTTTAGGCAATTTTTTCGCACCAGATAACTCTTCAATACAAAATGGAAGTAAATTTAAATAGCCAATTCTACCAGCTAATGTTTGCGAAATATTTTCTTGTAATAAAAAATTATTAGAGCCTGTAAGTATAAACAATCCTTTTGTTTTAGTATTATCTAAAACCTCTTGTAGGTATGAAAATAATTCAGGCACACGCTGCACTTCATCTAAAATAGCGCCTTTTGCATAAGTATCTAAAAAGCCTCGAGGGTCGTTCATTGCAAAGTTTCTCGTGTCGGGGTTTTCTAAAGTAACGTAAGGTTTGTTTTTAAAAACTTGTTTTACTAAGGTTGTTTTCCCTGATTGGCGAGCGCCTGTAACAGCAACGGCTTTAAATTTTTTAGCTAAATCTTGTAATTTTTTTTGAGCAATACGTTCTACCATAAAACAAAAATACGGAAAAATTTGGAATTCAATTCCAAATTATTCCGATTTATAATTATTATTTGTGGTCTGTTGCATTGTTGTATTTTATAATAGTGGTAAAATAATTTGTTGCTATACTATAAATTGTATGTATTTAATGTAAGTCATTTTTATTCTATTTTACTCATAAATGGTATCTATATAAATTCAGTATTTACCCCCCTACATGTTACCGAAAATCGAATTGCATCTGTTGACTCAGGCCGTAAAAGCTCAGATAATGTTAATGTTTACGTCAATAACTCTATCACTATTTATATCATTAAACAACATTAATACTCCATGCTCAGGACTCTTTAATTCTATTTCAAAGGATGCCAACGATTTATTTTCTTTAGCTGATCTCTGATTAGAAAAATAAGGGGAATTTTAAACAGGGTCTGAAAAAAAATAAATTAAACTCGCCCTCTAACAAAAGTGCGACTATTTCCCTATTTAATAAACTGCTTATCAGTTAGCGATACTAAAAATGCCTCTAAGTCTTGTTTTTCTTGTGTAGTAAGAGCTAATGGTTTCTTTAAAAGTGTATCTCTATTGATAGAATTTGAGATGAATTTATCAGGTGCATCATAATAATCAATCACTTCTTTTAAGGTTTTAAATCTACCATCATGCATATAAGGAGCCGTTACAGCAATGTTCCTTAAGCCAGGCACCTTAAAACGCCCTATATCGTTTAGATTACGAGTAACTACAAAACGCCCACTATCATTGATATCTTTACCATTAAATATTCCAATATTTTTAAACTGGTCGGCTGTAAAATCAGGACCAAAATGACAATCGAAACATTTTCCCTTCACATTAAAAATGTTACGTCCACGTTTAGCCGCTGCCGTATATTGAGTGGTGTCTTTTCCATTCATATAATTATCAAACGCTGTATTGCTTGTAGACAAAGAGTTTTCGTAAGTTGATATGGCAATTGCAATAGATTGCTTATCGGCTTGATGCCCAAATAAACTCACAAAAAATTGTCGATATTGAGGATGAGCGTTTAATCTACGAACTACTTCGGATAAGGGAATATCCATTTCTAATGGGTTTTCAATGGGTCCAACGGTTTGGTCTTCTAATGTTTCAGATCGTCCATCCCAAAAATAGAAATTATGTCCCGCTAAATTCATGGCGCTTGGCGTATTTCTCCCTCCTTTGCTACTATCAACACCAAAGCTAACGGGCGTATTATCGGCAAAGGCATACTGAGCCTTGTGACAAGAGGCGCAACTCACCTGATTTCCTCTTGATAATAAAGAATCGTTAAAAAGCAGTTCTCCTAATTCCTCAATAGAGGTGGGTGTTTTCAGTTGTTTAGTAACCGTTTTGTTTTCAGAACAAGAACTAATGATAAGTATAATACTTAAAACGGATGTATGGAATATGAGCTTAATCACTTTGTAAATGTAGTAGATTTTTTTTGCTCTAACTGTAACTTTTTTACTAATTTAAACGTCCGTTAACTCTATGATAAGAATCATTTATTTTATAGTACTATTAGTTAGTTCAGGTAATTTACTTGCGCAATATTTTACCATTTCTGGTAAAATAACTGATGGTAATAATCAGAGCTTGCCTTTTTCGTCGGTGCAAGTTAAAGGTACTACTCAAGGAACAAATGCTAATGCTGATGGGTTTTATTCGTTGAAATTACAAGCAGGAACGTATGATTTAATTTTTCAATACATAGGCTATAAAAAGAAAGTTGAAACAATAATTGTTAGTGCTAATGATATTAAAAATGTGGTTCTTAATCCAGAAAGCTATGAGCTGAAAGAAGTAGTTGTAAAAGATGGGGAAGACCCTGCTTATGCCGTTATTAGAGCTGCCATTAAAAAACGTAAATTTTACTTGCGAGAAGTAGATGCCTACACATGTAAAGCATACATCAAAGGATTACAGCGGTTAAAAGACTTTCCACCAAAAATGGCAAAGCTGATTAATGCGATGAGTGGCAATACAGAAAATAAAATAGATTCATCTTTATTAGGCGTTGTTTATTTAAGTGAAAGTGAAACAAAGTACCATTTTAGAAAACCGAACGATGAAAAGGAAATTATGTATTCGAGTCGTGTAAGTGGAAAAAACAATTCGTTTAGTTTTAATCAGGTTAGTGATATGAGGTTTAATATGTATCAAAATCTAATTTTACTGGAAGGGTTGAGTGATCGTCCGTTTATTTCTCCAATCAGTGAAACGGCATTATTATCTTATCGTTATAAATTATTAGGTACAACGTTTGAAGACGGTAAAATGATTAATAAAATAGCTATTACTCCTAAACGAGCCACCGACCCATGTTTTAGAGGCATTATATATATTCAGGAAAATAGCTGGCGCGTGCATAGTGTGGATGTGTATTTAACTAAAGAAGCAAAAATTGATTTTGTGGATACACTTAGAATCAAAGAATTGAACTCGCCTGTTAATGATACAACATGGATGACAACGAGTTTAAATTTATTATTTAACTATAAAGTATTTGGCTTTGTGGGAGAGGGTTATTTCAATGCTATTTTTTCGGAGTATGATTTACATCCGGTATTCCCCAAAAACTTTTTTAAGAACGAAGTGTTGAAAGTAGAAGACGGTTCTAATAAAAAAGATTCTGTGTATTGGATGAAATCTCGCCCTGTACCGTTAACAAAAGAAGAGCAACGTGATTACACTAAAAAAGATAGTGTACAAAAAATTACAAGTACTGATCGGTACAAAGACAGTGTGGATAGAAAATATAATAAGTTTAAACTCGGATCACTTTTACTTGGCTATAACTATTTTAAAACAGCCAAACAATTTCATCTTGTCACATCCGGATTACTCACTTCGGGTATACAGTATAACACCGTTGAAGGCGTTAATGCATCCGTTAAAGTGGGTCTCACTAAAAAATATGACGATAACAGATCACATAATTTGATAGCGACGGCGCGTTATGGTTTTTCAAATTATTTATGGGGCGGTGCTCTTAATTGGACCTATCTGAAGAATCCTAAAAAGTTTGAAACCTTTAGTGTAAAAATTGGAACGAGTGCAGTTCAGTTTAATAGCTCTGAGCCTATTAATGCATCGATGAATACATATTACACATTATTTAGTAATGATAATTATATGAAGCTGTATAAGAAATCGTATGCTGCGTTTGGTTATAAAAAAGAACTCATCAATGGCCTTGTAGCTTATGTTAATGCCGAATTTGCCGAACGTTCGCCTTTAAGGAATACAGCCAATTATTTATGGATAGATGATAAACATAAATTATTTACAAGTAACAATCCACAGAAACCATTAACAGATGATTCGAGCTTTACAGTTAATAATTCGTTTGTTGTAGAATTAGGTTTTTCTATTCGTTTCAAACAAAAATACATTACGCGTCCTAACGAGAAAAGAATCACGGGCAGTAAATTTCCTATCATTAATGTGTTATATACCAAAGCCATTGCGGGCTTAAATACCAAAGCAGACTATGATTTAGCACGTATGAGTATTGATGACAATATCAAACTTGGTTTAGTAGGAACATTTGTTTATAAATTAAAGGGTGGTTATTTTTTATCAAATAAGTATACCGACTTTATGGATTACAAGCACTTTGATGGTAACCAAACTATATTAGCTAATAATGATTATTTAAACTCATTTAAAATATTACCTTACTACACCTATAGCACTAATAAATGGTATGTAGAAGCCCATGCTGAACATCATTTTAATGGATTCATATTTAATAAAATTCCTATTCTTAAAAAAACACGTATACAAGAAGTTGTTGGCGGACACGCGTTATTTAATGATAAAGCCGATAAATATATTGAAGTGAATTTTGGATTAGAACATATTTTGCAAATTATAAGAGTAGATTATGTTTTGGGCTATGGTCCTAAAAGTGCCTTCCATCAAGGGTTTTTAATTGGATTGGGATTAGAATTTTAATGCGTGTGAAATAACCTAAGTGTAGGTTATGATAATTTTTAATAAATATCAATAACAGGAAAGGAAGTTCCTCCTTTATATAAAATGGAAAACAATAAATTAATTATGGACACTCGAGCTAAACAAATTAAAAGCATATTACCTATCATACAAAGTGATAACACGAGTGCTTCGGTAAACGAAACCTTTCAAAATGAAACGCTGCGACCAATACTCAAGTTTCAAAATGAGATTATTCTTCAGTATTTTGAGCAGTTTATCATCGAAAATAAAATCGAATTTGTATTACTAAAGCATCATTTAAAGATTACTCAAATCAATAATTTATTTAAAACTAACATTCAATTCAAACAATTTTATTTGGGTTTAATTGTGGCTTTATTTTCTTTAAATGAATTTCAATTTTATACTCAAAATAAAAAAGAAATTAATAAACGCATCATTAGTATGCTGATAGAAAGACTTTGTAGCCAAATAGAGAACCTTAAATAGGTTTATTTATTTTTTAATATTTAATGATTTGATAATATTTGCGAATGATTAGTTAAAGCAACGCAAACTAATTTTGTTGTAAAATAAATGCAAATCTATACAATGAAAATTCAGTCCAAAAAGAAAAAATCTAATGCTAATACGCATGTGATTGTTCGTAATAGCATTAGTCTAAATAAAGAGGTTCAAGTATTGCTTAATAATTACTATTTGCCCGATCATAAGCCTTGGACAGATAGTTGGTTAGAACAAACTACAGAAATGAACCTAGGCTACAATGTAATTAATTCTGTTTTACTAAAACATACAATACTTACCTTAAAGTGGTGGGAAAATTAACTTAAAAATATACGGATACTTGATTTGTAATGTGCTATGTGAGTAAAATTAACTAAGAAAGGTTAGTTATGGCTTAAAATATTTTTTATTTTCTTTACGGACATTTGCAAAACATAAATAAACTTTTTTTTGGGGAGTGACCGCTTTTGTAAATGCCGAGGCTGAATACTCAAATTAGATTTAGGTGCGGTTAGCGACTGTGCATTATTTCTTTGTTATTGTTGGCTTCTCCCAGGTATTAACAATTATAATCCAAGAGAATAAACATAATCCAAAAATCATATTACGTGTTTGATTGTCAAACGAGTTTGATATTAATGGAGAAAATGTCAAAATACTGCCAATTAAATGAAAGCATGCGCTTGCAAATACTGATTTGGTTTTTTCGGCAATAGCACCAATTCCCCAACTAGCAAAAACAAGTATTCCGAAAAATTTTAATTCGCCAAATACTGTTGTGTCATTTGATATAAAACTTAAGTGCCATAAATACCAAAATGAACCAATTATTATAGCCCTCAAAAATGGTTTGATATTCGCAAATTCATTTTGTAAAAAACCCCGCCAACCAAATTCTTCAAATATTGCATATAATGTTAAAGAAGTTCCAACTACAAAACCATAGTAATGTCTATTTAAATTTTGGTCATTATTTGCACCAAAAATTGTAAACAACAATATTGGGATAATTACCATTAGGAAGCTTTTAGTTTTTTTTAAACCTAAAAAAGTAATGTCACTTTTTTTCTTTATTGTTAACAAAACAATTGTCGCAGCGGCAATTGGCCCAATTCCCTCGAGTATGGATTTCATTACGACTGTCAATCCATATGGCAAAGTCATTTTATTGTACCAATCAAATAGCCCAAGTCTAAATACCCCTGATAATGTCGTAGCTATGATGAAATAAATTATTACATGAAACCAAGTTTGTTTCTTTATTGTCATACTGTGTTTTGTCTTTATGCATTGATACTAACGTAAAGTAGCTAAATTTTATTTTTTGTTTTGAAACTATTTCTACTGAAATATTACTGATAAAGATAACTGTTTATTGTCATTTGCAAAACCTAAATAATCTTCTTTCCCGAAGGGACTGCTTTTGCAAATGCCGAAACAGAATGCCCAAATTAAATTTAACGGCTGTTATAGGGAGCCTATTCTATTTTGTTTCAACTATTGGGATTGTCAAAAAGCTAGGATGTTTTTTATCACTATATATTTTAACATGAGCGGTTTTTGCGTCCTTTCCAGTTTCTTTTGCCACAACACCACCGCTACAATAATTTTTTTGAGTCATAATATTATTAGGAGAATTAATAACTATACGTAATGAACTGCCTTTCTCGATTGCGCGCGATATAAATGCAAAGTTTTTAAAATAAAAAACATTTATTGTATTTGGAATTAAGAGTTGCTCTTTTTCAAAATCATCTTTAAATCGAGCTCTAATAGTATTACTAGTCATAAACGCACAAGAACCATCGGCTTTTACCTCATATATTTCAACTCTAATATCAATATCTTTTACATCAGTTTCTATGTAAATTTTTAATTCAAAAAATCCTGAGACTTCAGTTTCCATTTCAAATGCTGGGGTCTGATAGATTAAACCAGTTTCATTTACACGTCTGAATGCTGATGAATCGGTCATTTCATTATCAGCTTCATCTTCTTCGGATGGTGTCATTTGAAAAATCCCATTTGTCTTATCTAAAGGATTATATATATATTGTAATGGTTTACTCGCTATAGGTAAGTCTTTTTGTAATGAACCTAGATTTATTGAGTTGATTGATTTAACGGAGTTTTTCAGGTAAAGTATTTTTTTTGTTTTCCCAATATCATTAAGAGATGATGCGTATTTCCAAGTATCTCTGTTTGTTATGAAATAGGCTATATTATTTTTCAAGAAATCCGGTTTAATACTATCTTTTAATACATAGTTATACCATTGTCTATGCAGTTCATTCATGTCGACTAATGACGAATTACCAAAAACCAAACCGCCTAACTCTAGGGTAGGGTTAACTGTTCCTGAATGATCCCATGGACCAATAATCAAATGGAAATTATTTTTCGCATTTGTATTAGCGTACTGCATAAATTCTTTATAATACGATAATGTACCATATTGGTCACCGTCATAACAACCAGTTATGCTCATGATAGGTATATTTATTTTACTATACTGTGTTTGTGTTGGAGCCATGCTTTTTAAATATTCATCTTTATAAGGATGAGTAAGCCATTTCTGATAGATTGGACTTGGATTTCCTGTTAATGAATCAAGACTTTCATAAGGTAAATCATTCATATATCGTTCATGGAATTTTGTCATCCAAAATTCCATATCTGTAAATAAATTTAAATTTGCTGCCTTTCCATTAGTAGCAGCAAGCCATTGAATTAGAAAGGGATCACCAATATTATATAATCCAGGAAAGTCTACACCTGCTTTGGAACAAGCTACTGGAACTATTGTCTTTAGGTTAGTCGGTTGTTCTTTTATTGTTGCCCATTGATTGTAACCACAATAAGACGCGCCCCACATGGCAACTTTACCATTGCAGTATTTTTGGTTACTTAAAAATTCGACAATATCGTAGCCGTCTTTAGCTTCTTGCATAAACGGGTCAAATTCCCCTTCACTTGCTCCTCTGCCTCTTGAGTCTATTATTACAAACACATAACCACTTTCCGCAAAATACTTACCTCTAGCATGAAGTCTGTCTGCAGTGTATGGTGTTACAACAAATATTACAGGCAAAGTAATTTGTAAGTTATGAGGTTTGTATATTGTCGCATTTAATAACACATTATCTCGAAGTTTGATTTTGTTACCAAGTAAAATGTCGATGTCTTGCGATATAACTTTGTTATAGCAAATTAATAGTATAATTAATATATAAAAGTGTCTCATAATGATATTGTATGCGTTTGTCTATAAGGTTTGCCCATTACTACTCGCTAACAGCAATGTCTTTAGTTAAGTTTCCATTGCTAGTGATGGAAAGAGAGAGGCCACCTTTTACAATATATGGAGCTGGCATTGTGTAATCCAAGCCTTTAGCATATAAATAATAACTTCCTTTATAAAACGGAATGCTGTAATTGCCATTAGCATCGGCTTGCACGTTAGAATTATAGATAC
>JAYVDU010000263.1:0-4756 GCA_043749245.1 Bacteroidota bacterium
GCAAATGAGTGTGATAAATATACAACTGACCATTGTAAAAAATGTGCAACTGATTGTCGTAAAGCGGCTAAGTTGTGCAACGAAATGTAAGAATTGAAGCTCAAAAAGAAGATGTGAAAAAATACGCATTTAATAGCTAAGTGTGATTTGATCATCCACTTTAAATTCTTTTAAAAAGCATCATGTGTAAGCATGGTGCTTTTTACTAATATGAATAAAAACAATTTTTAGTGAGCTAATATGCTAAAAAGACATGTTTTTAATTAGAAACTAAACATGACAACATTTTTAAAATTTCCTTTTTTCGTAAAAGCAGCGGTTTTTATTATCGGACTTTATGCATTGATAAGTATGCTTTATATAGGACAGGGGATAATAGTGCCTATTGTTTACGCTACCCTGTTTGCTATTTTGCTTAATCCTGTTGTAAATCTTTTGGTGAGCTTCAGACTAAAAAGAATAGTAGCTATTATTATTACTCTGCTATTGATACTTATCTTAATTACATCATTTTTTATTTTTTTATCATCACAGGGCAACAAATTAAGCTCATCCTTATTAATCTTAGTTGATAAATTTTATCTTTTACTTAATCAATCAACAACGAAATTTTCAGTTAAATTTAATATAAGTACATTATCTGTTAATGATTATTTAGCAAAAACTAGGGTTGAAGCCCTGAGTCACTTAAGCCAAATAATTGAGACGACTATTAATACTGTGGGGAGTATGTTATTTGTATTGTTTATTCTCATTTTGTACATATTTATGATTTTATTTTATCATCGACATTTTATGGAGACTATTCATAAACTTTTTGGCAAAGCTCATGGTAGTGAAGTAACCGAATTTCTTACAAGTACTAAATCTCTTATTCAAAGTTATCTAACAGGGCTAATTATTGAAGCCGTAATAGTTGCCACATTATATTCTACAGGGCTTTTCATAATTGGCATTAAATATGCCATTATACTTGGTATAATTGGTTCCATTCTTAATATCATTCCCTACATTGGAGGCCTAATTGCTGCATCGCTGTATATGATAATTGCATTTACAACAAAAGATTCATCTGCTTATACGTTATGGGTTCTAGCACTTTTTGTAATTGTGCATTTAGTTGACAACAGTTACATCATTCCCAAGCTTGTTGCATCTAAAGTAAAAATAAATGCTTTCGTAGCTATTACATCTGTACTTGCAGGAGGCTCTTTATGGGGAGTGTCGGGTATGTTTTTGGCTATTCCGCTAACCGGAGTTATTAAGCTTATTTTTGATCGCATTGACCCTCTAAAACCATGGGGTTATTTCCTTAGCGACACAAATCCGCCTTTAGTTAAATTAAAATTCAAGAATAAAAAGAAAACCTAAACTCATCTCATGTGTGTTGACTATAAAAAATAATAATGAAAAAGAGAATAAGATTATTTGGACTATTGGACACTCTACTCGTTCTTTGGACGAGTTTGTTGCCTTGCTGCATTCAAATAAAATTAAATTGATAGCAGATATCCGAAGTTACCTCGACTCTCGCAAGTTTCCTCAATTCAATAAAGAAGCATTAGAAATTTCTTTGCAACAAAACAACATCAAATATATTCATTTAAAAAACCTTGGCGGAAGAAGAAAAGCAAATCCTGATTCAAAAAATACCGCATGGCGGAATTTGGCATTTCGGGGCTACGCAGACTACATTGAAACAACTAATTTTAAAACAGATAAAAAAAATCTTGAAAAGATGGCATTAAAACAACGTACCTCTTATATGTGCTCTGAATCAGTATGGTGGCGATGTCACCACTCCATAGTTTCTGATTATTTAAAAGTTCATGGTTAGAAAGTAATGCATATTATGTGTATTGGGAAGGGAGATGTACATCCTTATACCGCTCCTGCAAAAATTGTAGATGGTGAGTTAAGTTATGAAATTGAATTGAAAGAAAATAAAGATTGATACGCTTACTTTATTTCACTATTAGAAAACTGATTTTTGATTTAGTCTTAAATTTAATTGTTTTAATGGTCTTAGTGAAGAATACAAGCGTGTGGCTGATTTAAAACTCGGGAATTCCTTCGATATCAATGCAAATTGGATTAACAAAATAGTCGTTGTTTTAAAAGAATGAAATTGGCCTTTGCGTTCAGCTGAAATTATCGAATTATTATTAAAAAATGACATCACCTTTAGAACGATTACCAACAAACAAAAAGGTTTGTCTACTCATTTAACTAAAGTTCTCAAATATGGTCGAATCATCGGCACAAAACAAAAAGAGCAAAATGAGTATGTATTTTCTTTGCCGGAATAAATTGCTGATAAAGTTTGGATTAGAAAGATAATTGCAAGGATTGTGTTTCTATTGTTTACAAAAATGATTTCTTTGGAATTCAATGAATCTATATTTAGAATTTCATTGGTAACATTTTTTCATTCATACGTTTTAATTGGGGAGTGATTGGATTTGCAGTGGCAAAAAATGAATGTAGTCCAAAATGGCTCATCCTAGAATTACTTTACACTTGTTATTGCAATTACTTTCATATAAAATAAGATTCGTTAAAATAATCTGAGTCTATATAGATAACTTTAACATTAAACTTTGTAAATTTTGATTTATAGACCTTATTTCTGCTTTTAATTGATTTAACATACTTGTTCTTGTATATAAATCATTTGCTCGATACTTTCCGCCATTATTGAAAAATAATTCATTTTTATAGTGATTCTTGGTTGATATATTAATTAAGCCTTCATCAATCCATCTCTCTTTTAACGCTTTAATAATAGAATTTGCGCCTTCATTATTAAATTCTTTTTTATTTAATACATACCATATAAATGGTGGAAAGGTATTTGAATTTTTAGGTTCGTTCCAAATATCAGATAGTAAATTTCTATTATGTAAAAGTATTATGCTCTTTCTTGATTGAATAACGGCTAAACCACCGAAAACAGCACTTAGAATGCTTCCACCGACACCAACAGATAATTGTGCAGTTTGACTATTGTCAACAGAAGTAATTATGGCAGTAGTTGCTCCAGTTATAACAGAAAGAATAGTTAATTGCTGAATCCTTGTATCATTAATTTGATCTAAATAATTCGCTAATTGTTTAGCACGCTCAGATTCGCAATCAAGTTCTGCAGCTATACTAGCTAATTCTGTTGAAGCTAGTAATAATTTATTGAAAATTTGTTGCCTTTTAACTAAAACATAAACTAAACTATCATCATCATCTGATTTATTTGCTTGAAGATGAATCAAATCTCGCAGTAAAAAAAAAGCTCCACTAGCATTCGCGAGCAATAAATCTTGGTACGTATATTTTTTTAATAAAACTTCATCATTTATTAAATACTGTTTTATGTCAGGGAGTGGTATATAAGAGGAGTCATAAATATATGTATTTGATGGAGCACAATAATTTAATTGAGAGACCTTTAAATTTGCTTTTGTTAATGAACACGAATACAAAAATAATGATGAAACTGTCGTTAAAAAATAGAAATACTTTTTCATTTTATAAATTTTATAGTTGACAATATTTGAGCAGAATGGCCAATTGAAATCTAAGATATATGGTAAAAATAAGTGCATTTACAAAATTATATAGTTTCTAGTAATTCATGTCTATATTTATCTAAAATGCTTGATTTTGATAAAAAGCCGATATATATTTCATTTTCTACAACTGGTAAATTCCATTGACCCGCTTCCTCGAATTTGCGCATAATAGTAAATATATCTTCTTTGGTATCTATAATAGTCGTAGGTTTTCGCATGACTTCCTTTGCTGTAACTATATCATAGAGTTCAGCATTGAATATTTCTTCCCTAATATTATCTAAATATATAATACCAAGTAATTTGTTGTTGTTATTTACTACAGGATATGTATTGCGCTTTGAATGTTTAATGGTTTCTACGATATCACGCAAAGTTGCTTTAAAATGAATTGTTGCAAAATCAGTTTCAATCATTTCTTTCACATCAATTTTACTTAAAATACTTGTGTCTTTATTTTCAGAAATAATAGTTCCTCTGTCTTTTAATCTTCTAATATCTAATGATTGCGGATGAAAATGTTTTACAATAACATAACTAATAGATGAAACCATCATTAAAGGTATGATTAGCTCATAGCCTCCTGTAATTTCGGCAATTAAAAATATGGCAGTTAATGGTGCATGAAATACACCACTTAAGATACCTGCCATTGCAACAATGGTAAAATTACTTACTGGTATATCTTTAAATCCAATTAAGTTTAGAAAAAATGAAAAGGCGAAGCCTAAATAAGCTCCTACAAATAACGACGGTGCAAAATTTCCACCATTACCACCACTACCCAATGTAACAGCAGCTGCAATGGTTTTAAATAATAAAGTTAAGATGATAAACAAAAGTAATAACCACTTATTATCGACTAAGTTTAAAAGTAAACTATCTTTTACTAAATCATCTGTTCTAAATTCGGAAAGCGCTTTAATGCTTTCATATCCTTCTCCAAATAAACTAGGAAACAGTGCAAATAAAAACGCTAATGTAATACCGCCAATTATCCATTTTGTAAAACGAGATTTGATTTTATGAAATTTAGATTCTACTTTATCAAAGAGATTAACGTAGTACAAAGAAACTATACCTGCCAATAGGCCTAATATCACATAAAAAAAGAAATTATTTGAATCGAAAGGTTGCTTTAATTTAAAAAACAACAAATTACTTTCGTGTAAAATGATTTTTGAAATTAA
>JAYVDU010000264.1:0-14565 GCA_043749245.1 Bacteroidota bacterium
TTTGCAGAGATAGTTGGCTACTATCTCGAAAAATTTAACGAATTTGTAGCCAAAAAGACACATAACAAAATTATTAGATAAATTTTAAACAGGCTCTAACTATGGCAAATATTATCACACTCTTTAAACGCATTACTCATTTTTTAAACTATAAGCTTTGGCATGTTAGGTTGGATAAGCTTAATAAAAAGCATAGTTTTTTATATAAGCAACTACGTATTTTCACCCTAGCAATCAAAGGTTTTAATGAAGATAATTGCATGTTAAACGCTACGGCTCTAACTTATTACACGTTATTTTCTATAGTACCGGTTATTGCCTTAGCCTTTGCTATAGCCAAGGGATTTGGTTATCAAGAAACTTTACAACAACAAATACTCAATGACTTTAAAGGGCAGAAAGATGTAATAACCCAGGTTTTTGTATATGCCGATAAAATGCTTGACAGTACCAAGGGTGGCGTGATTGCTGGTGTTGGTATTGTTTTGTTATTATGGACTGTTATTAAATTATTGAGTAGCATCGAAAATAGTTTCAATGAAATTTGGGAAATAAAAAAAGATAGAACTTGGATTCGGAAAATAACTGACTATTTAGCCATCATGCTCACTGCTCCAATTTTTATCATTTTATCTGGCGCCATCACGGTGGGTATTAAAACAAGGATGGACAATGTATTCTCAAATGTATCGGTGCTAAGCCCACTTGAGTTTGTTATGCTTAAAATCCTAGCTTTTGCTCTAATTTGGGGAATGTTTGTTTTCTTATACATGGTGCTACCCAATACCAAAGTTAATTTTAAAGCTGCCGCATTGGGCGGTTTAATCGCTACCATCTTATTCGAAATATTAGAATGGGCTTATGTAACGTCACAAATAGGCGTTGCATCCTATAATAAAATATACGGTAGTTTTGCGGCTTTACCCTTATTTTTAATTTGGGTGCAATATTCGTGGTTCGTTGTGTTATTGGGTGCTGAACTCGCTTTTGCTAATCAAAATGTAGATCATTACGAATTAGAAAATGACATCACACATATTAGCGATCGCTACAAACGGGTTATAGCTTTAATGATTGCAAACTGTGTTGTGAAAAATTTCAATGAAGGTTCTCATGCATTAACAGCGATGCAAATTTCCAAGAAGCTTGATTTACCAGTACGCTTAACCCGACTCATTATTTTTGAATTTACGGAAACGGGCATTTTTAATGAAGTGAGGATGGCTGTAGATAAAGAAATTGGTTATCAACCAGGCATTACTGATAGTAAATTAACCGTAAAATTTATCATTGATAAACTCGACGAAAAAGGCGTGAATTATTTACCCATAGAAAACGGTATTGAACTCAAAAACATTAACCGTTTAATGGATGATATGAATGATGTTTTAAATACATCTAAAGGAAATATATTAGTAAAAGATTTGGTTTAATTACTTCGGTCATGAAACAAAAGATGCGAAGCTTCAAATTTTTCAGATAGTTTAATCTTGCAGTATAAAGACCTTCAAGTTTTTCAAAACCTTGAAGGTCTTCAAAGGTTACAGATGATGCAGTAGTGATGTTATTTCATATCGTTCATCACATTAGTAGCTTCAAAGATGTAATTATCTTTCTGGATGTTTTTTGTCCACTTAATTTCCTTGTTTAATTTTATTGTATCCGATTTCATTGCATCTCTATCAACGCCTGTTAATTCTGCACTAAAGCCTTTAATGTCTGTTTTTAGAGCATCATATTTCTTGTTTTGAGTACGTAATTCTTTTTGTTCCGCTCTGTATTTTTCTAAAACTAAACTGTACTTTGTATCATCTTTTTTAGATTTCAATTCTTTGGATTCAGCCTCAATAAGCTTAAATGCAGTACTAGTCTTTAGTCGTTCAGCACTTGCTTTTTTAACTTTATCATAATTAATTGTTTTATACTCATTATAAGTTGCTTTAGCTATTTCATCCCAAGGCATTGGATAATCTAAATCTTTTTCGCCAAGGTCTAATAATGCATACGGATCAGGCAAAACAACATCAGGCATCACTCCTTTTAATTGAGTAGCGCCACCGTTGATGCGATAAAATTTTTGCATCGTAATTTTAACAGAACCAAGTGGTCGTATGGAATCAAATTGCGGTAATAAATATTGATCGAGATCAAGGAAAGATTGCACTGTTCCTTTACCAAAACTTTGTGTGCCAATAATAATACCTCGTTTGTAATCCTGGATAGCTGCTGCTAAAATTTCAGATGCTGATGCGCTTCCGTGATTTACCATAATAGCTAACGGTCCATCCCAAGCTACATCCGAATTTTTATCTTCCATCACATTAATTGAACCGGCTTTACTTTTTACCTGAACAACTGGTCCTTTCGGAATAAATAATCCCGCCATTTCTACTACTTCTTGTAAAGAGCCACCACCGTTATCTCTCAAATCAATCACAATTCCTTCTACTCCTTGCGCTTTTAATTTTTCAATTTCTTTTCTCATATCAGCCGAGCAGCGGTGTGCGCCATTACGAGTAAAATCAGCATAAAACATCGGTAAATAAATATAACCGATTTTCTTTTTATTGTTGATAACAGCCGATTTTGCATAAGTCTCCTCCATCTCAATCACATCTCTGATAATCGGAATTACTTTAAAAGAACCATCTGGTTTTTTGACAGTTAATCTTACTTCTGATCCTTTTTTTCCTTTGATTAATTCAATGGCGTCATCCATATCCATATTCGTAATATCAACTGCTTCATTTTTTCCTTGCGCTACTTTATGAATTTCATCACCAGCCTTTAATTCGCCTTGTTTAAAGGAAGGGGATCCTACGATTATTTCTGAAACTTTTAGGATACCATCTTTCGATTGTAAACGCGCACCAATTCCTTCAAACTGACCACTCATGCTTTGATCAAATTTCTTTTTTTCTTTAGGCGCAAAGTATTCTGTATGCGGATCGTAAAGTCCAGTGATAGTATTCACGTATGTTGAGAAACGATCTTTAGAAGTAATTTTACTTAAGCGTTTAAACCAATCTGTATTTGCTTTCAATGTTTTGCGGCGTGCATCTACTTCTAAACTATCATACGATTTTTCAACAAACCCAGAATCTTTTTTTTCCTTTGCCTTTTCTTGATTTGTCAGTAAATCATCTAAACGAGACAACACTTGGTACTTTAACATCTTTTTCCATTCAGCTTTTAACTCAGCTTCAGTAGAAACAAATTTAACTTTATCGCCATCAATTTCATAATCTTCGTCCGTTTTAAAATCAAGCGGTTTTTCTAAAATCTCTTTACTCCAATTTTCTTTTTCTTTGATTCGTTTGGTGATCAATGTATTTGATAAATCATAAAACTCAAAAGTTCCGTTGGTTATTTCATCATCTATAGATTTGCGGTACTTTGCCAACGCATCAACATCTGCTTGAATCAAAAACTTTTTATTATTATCCAATCGTTTTAAATATAAGGTAAATGCCTTTTCACTAAAATCATCATCAATTTTAAGCGGGCTATAATGTGCCTGATTTAATGACGACATTAACATATCTATCAATATTTGATTTTTACCGAATTGATAAACAGTAAATGAACATAAGCCTACAAACAAGGCTATAAATAACGGAGAAACAATTTTCTTTTGCATAATAAACAAATTTAAAATTTTTATTTAGAGTGGGTGATGTTATTATAACGGAAAATATCCGTTAGTAACATAATTTATTAGTAATGTTTAAAGTTTGTTAATTGCCAGCATAGGTAAAGAACTATATTTATGGCTCAAATATAGAAACCAATTTAGTGCCATGATAGATTTTACACGTTCCGAATTAACACATTTTGTGATACATTATGCGGGAAATAAAGGCTTAGGAGAAGAATTAACGCTTAGCGAAAAAAACATACAAATAAAAGATGATTTTTTGAAAGATACTCTAATGCGTTATTTAACGGCTGCTTTCAAAACTGATATTTATTACCAGTTTAAGTCAAAAAACGAAATGCATTTCCATGATGTACAAAGTTATGCATCTGACTTATTTAAATCACAAAACGCATTTATAGAAAATAGTAAGCATATTGCTGAACATTTGTATAATCAATCGATGCATCCTAAAATTAAAGGTGGCGAATTTTATACCTGCTATTTTAAAGATTGTAACGTTGATGGCGTTATTTGCGATGCTATAGGATTATTTAAAACTGAGAATAAAGATACGTACTTGAAAGTATTTCAGCACATGGATAATTTTGATATCGAATGTGATAATGGCATTAATATTAATAAATTAGATAAAGGCTGCATTATATTTAATACAGAAGGCGAAAAAGGCTATAAAATCAGCATTGTAGACACTAACAACAAAATTGCTGATTGCGCATTTTATTGGGTAGAAGATTTTTTAAATACAAAATTAAAAGAAAACGCTTATTTTCATACGTCAAACTTTATTGATACGTGTAAAGGATTTTGCGAAGAAGTACTTACTGAAAACAATAATGTAACGAAGCAAGATCAAATGATGATGTTGAATAAGAGTACTAGTTTTTTTAAGGAAAAAGATAACTTTAATATTAAGGAATTTGAAAAAGAGATTTTACCTCAACCAGAACTTCAAGAAGCATTTAGAGATTACCGCCAAACTTACAATGATAAAATGGATTTAACAGCCATTGACGATTTTGAGATTTCTGCAACAGCAGTAAAGAAAAATCAGAAATTTATGAAAAGTGTTGTAAAATTGGATAAAAACTTTCACATCTATGTTCATGGCCGACACGATTACGTTGAGCGTGGATATGACGAAGAAAAGGGATTAAAATATTATAAATTATACTACGCAAACGAAGATTTAGGTTAGTAACAGGTGATTTTACCTCAATTTTAACAATTTAGTTATATTGTCGCGTTAATTTTATCGTTAAAATTAGTAGATTTAACCAAATTTATTATTTTTGTCTAAAACATTACATTTGAATTTAAAACTACATACCGTTGTCATTATATTATTTTCTACAATTTTTGTACAAAATATCTATTCGCAAAATTTTTCGAGAGCGAATGATTGGAAAAAATATCGTAAAGAAGTTATTTTACAAGTTGGAGTTTCTCAGTTTTTAGGAGATTTAGGTGGTTTAAATAAGATAGGAACTCATTATAGTCCGGTCGATTTAGAATTTAGTTTAACCAAACCCGCAATTTCATTAGCCTATAGATACAAAATTGCTAAAAATTTTAACTGGCATAGTAGCTTCAATTACTTATTAGTTGCCGGGAATGATAAATTAACACAAGAACCTTTCAGAAATAATAGAAACTTAAATTTTAAATCAAATATTTTTGAATTAGCCACTCGTGCTGAATTATCATGGTTTTCTGGTAAAGCTGGTCATAGATATGGCATTAAAAAAACATTATCTCGTCGGCATAAATCTCGATCTAAAGAATTTATAGCTTTTATTGGAATTGGAGTATTTTATTTTAATCCTAAAGGTTTAAATTCTGCAGGTCAATATGTTGAATTGCGACCATTACATACAGAAGGTCAAGGTTTGCCAGGTGGGCCAAAACAATACAGCAATTTTGCCATATCAATACCAATGGGAGTGGCATACCGAGTAATTCTTAATAAACTTTGGAGTGTTGGAATTGAATTAAACTATCGTAAAACATTTACGGATTACATAGACGATGTGAGCACTGTTTATTATGACAAAACCGCTTTAACTGCCGCTTATGGTCCACAGTCGGCGCAAATGGCTGACCCTAGCTTAGGTAATATACCAGGTGCAACTTCTCCAGATGCGTCAGGTTTAGGTGCCCAACGAGGCGACAACAAACAAAAGGATGCATACATTGGATTACAAATCACTGTTGGTAGATTTTTCCCACCTAAACGTGGCAAAACAAGATTACGTTCGAAATTCTAAAACATTATTTTTGATTTTCAAGTTATTACACTATTTTTTTACCAAAATCTAATAACCGTTATTCGCAAAGGTTACCCTTGAGTGCAAGACCACACAATTATTAAAGCAAGCCTCATTAAAATATAGCATAAAATAAAACAATTTTATAGCAACTACATGCTCCTCTGGTTTTGTAAACCTGAGGCACTAAACAAATAAAATCATTATCGAGGACTTGTAGTCCGTGATTTAAAATTACTTAATCCAACTCGTATCTAGGTTTTGTTGGTGTTTATACGCGAGTGAACATGAACAGTTTTAGTTTTTTTTCGCCGTTGTTGGTGTTATCACCAACAACAAAACATTAGAGATAAATTAGTTGGTGGCACTTATATTATTACTGCAACATCCAATAATTTATTATACAGTCAGTAATTAATTGTGAGGTAATTGTTTTTTATTTTTGTTGAGTTATTGTAATTAAAAAGAGAGAGGTTTTCTATTTATTTTTAGGCAATTTAAATCCGATTTTTGTTCGAGGCTTTGTGTTTTCTTTCTTTTCAAGTAGTTCATCTAAGTACCGAAAAACAATCTCAATATTTTTCGTGTTATTTTCCATCTTCTTTTTAATTTTTTCTATCTCTAAACGTAATTCCGTATTATCAGATAATGCTTGCCTAATATCGGCAAATACTCGCACTATTTGAATATTCACTTCAATTGCTTTATCGCTATTCAATACGCTTGCTAACATAACGGCGCCATGTTCAGTAAATACAAAAGGCAATACAGGTGAAAATTTTAATACGTTCAAATGTTCAAAATGTAATATGATTTCTTCTTTTTCTTTCTGTGTTATTTGAAACATAAAATCTTCAGGAAAACGTTTTAAATTCCTTTTTACTTGCTCATTTAAACGTTTAGTCGTTACACCATAGAGCTCTGCTAAATCACGATCTAACATTACTTTTTTGTTTCTCAAAACAATAATTTTGTTGATGATTATTTCATCAGGAACTTTAACTAATGCCTGTTTAGTTGCCATTTTAGGAAATTTTGAGGTGGTCGCAATTTGCGACCACCTATTTGATACCAAATTAAAGCAATTTAATAGCAGATGATTGCTACAAACTATAGCATTCTGAATTTGAATCAATAATTTGAGTTCTCAAGAGTTTATAGCCGAAGTATTATAAATGTAGCGGCGTTTGTGTGTTCGAGTCTACACCTGTCAGGTTTTAAAAACCTGACAGGTGTTCAGCTGTTCTTACTGCCTAGCTGGGGAGTATTGGGTAACGGACGACACTTCCGCGACAACTGAGTTTGCATGGTTTCAAGGCATGCCCTAAAAATAATTTCAGGTGCGAAAATGAAATTGTTATGCCTTAACATTTGGAATCACTACACTAATTATTACTATCGGGGCTCCGATTAAAAAGAAAACCAATGCTCCTATCGTTTGAAAGGAAAATACTCTTTCAGTAATTCATTCTTTAAAACTTATCATTGTAATATTTATATTTTTTCTTTCAAAAAAAAGCCTCTCTGAAATTTTCAGAGAGGCTTTTTTTAGGGTTAAACTTTATTTTCTTTTTAAATGCCTCCTTCGACTTCGCTCAGGATGACATTTTTAAACTCCACTCAGGGTGACATGCTCGAAGTGACAAACTTTATGTATTAAGATCCGCAAGCTTCGCAATCCTCAGGATTATCTAACGAGCAAGATAATTGCGCTTGTTGTTCTTCTATGCTAATGACGTGTTCTTGTCCGCGTTCAAACAATAAAGCATCTTCATTACCTAATACTGGTATAGCTAAGGCTGCTTTATCAACGGTAAATTTAATAGCGTCAGCAGCAGCTTTTGTACGTAAATAGTACATTCCTGTTTTCAATCCTTTTTTCCAAGCATAAAAATGTGCTGAAGATAATTTTGCAAAATTAGCGTCTTGGATAAACAAGTTTAAGGATTGAGATTGACAGATGAACGCTCCGCGGTCGGCGGCCATATCAATGATGGTACGTTGTTTAATTTCCCAAACTGTTTTGTAAATATCTTTGATGTTTTGAGGAATCTCAGGGATGCTTTGTACAGAACCGTTAGCGCTGATAATTTTATTTTTCAAGGCATCGTTCCACATACCTAATTTTACTAAGTCGCGTAACAAGTGTTTGTTTACTACAGCAAACTCACCTGATAACACACGACGGCTATAAATGTTAGATGTGTATGGTTCAAAGCATTCGTTGTTACCTAATATTTGTGATGTAGAAGCGGTTGGCATTGGCGCTAATAACAAGGAGTTACGCACACCAAATTTTTTCACTTCTTCTTTCAATACATCCCATTCCCAACGTGGACTTGGTGTTACATTCCACATATCAAATTGCATAATGCCTTTTGATAACGGAGAACCCGGATAAGATTCGTAAGCGCCATCCACTTTTGCTAAATCTTTACTTGCTGTCATAGCAGCATAATAAATAGTTTCAAAAATTTCCACATTTAATTTTCGGGCTTCTTCACTTTCAAACGGGTAACGTAATAAAATGAAGGCATCCGCTAAACCTTGTACACCTAAGCCAATAGGACGGTGACGCATATTTGAGTTACGCGCTTCTGGAATTGGGTAGTAGTTACGATCAATAACTTTATTTAAGTTTTTAGTAATCGTATACGTTACTTCAAACAAACGTTGGTGATCAAAGGTTCCTGTTTTTTCGTCAACAAAACGCGGTAAAGCGATGGATGCTAAATTACAAACAGCTACTTCGTCAGGGCTAGTATATTCAATAATCTCCGTACATAAGTTAGAAGATTGAATGGTTCCTAAATTTTGTTGATTTGATTTTGCATTACACGCATCTTTAAATAACATATAAGGATTACCAGTTTCAATTTGAGAATCGATGATGGCAGCCCATAATTCACGAGCTTTCACTACGCGTCGTGCTTTTCCTTCTGCTTCGTATTTTGTATAAAGTGCTTCAAACTCTGCACCCCAGCAATTGTATAAGTTTGGCGATTCGTTCGGGCAAAATAAAGACCAGTCTCCTTCTGCTTCCACACGCTTCATAAACAAATCAGGAATCCATAATGCTGTAAATAAATCACGCGCACGCATTTCTTCTTTACCATGGTTTTTACGGATATCTAAAAAATCATAGATATCAGCATGCCAAGGCTCTATATAAATAGCGATAGAACCTTTACGTTTTCCACCGCCTTGATCAACGTAACGAGCTGTTTCGTTGAATACTTTTAACATTGGTAAAATACCGTTAGATGTACCGTTAGTTCCTTTAATATAAGAGCCCGTAGCGCGTACTTTATGTATAGCTAAACCAATACCGCCGGCTGATTGAGAAATACGAGCACATTGCTTTAATGTATCGTAAATGCCATCAATACTATCGTCTTTTGCTTGTAATAAAAAGCAAGAGCTCATTTGTGGTTTTGGAGTACCTGCATTAAACAAGGTTGGTGTAGCATGTGTAAACCAACGCTCGCTCATTAAGTTATACGTTTCAATAGCCGCGGCGATATCTTCTTTATGGATACCAACCGAAACACGCATTAACATATGTTGCGGACGCTCCGTGATTTTACCATGAGTTTTTAATAAGTAAGAACGCTCTAATGTTTTGAAACCAAAATAATCGTAACCAAAATCTCTATCATAAATAATAGATGAATCTAATAACTGTGCATTTTTTTGTACAATTTCAAATACATCATCAGCAATTAAGGAGGCACGTTGATTTGTTTTTGGATCGATATAATTATATAATATCTCAATTGTTTTTGAGAATGATTTAATCGTGTTTTTGTGTAAGTTACTCACGGCGATGCGAGATGCTAATTGCGCATAATCAGGATGCGTGGTAGTTAACGACGCTGCTGTTTCTGCCGCCAAGTTATCTAAGTCGCTGGTAGTAACACCATCATAAACGCCATCAATTACTTTTTTGGCAACTTGGATAGGATCTACATGTGTTGCGTCAAGCCCGTAGCTTAGTTTTTGAACGCGTGCTGTGATCTTGTCAAATTTCACAGATTCCTGAGTGCCGTCTCTTTTTATTACAAACATAGTCTTTAGTGTTTTAGTGTTAATGTATTTTTCAGTTTCGCTACAACAAGTTATAGCTATAATTTCCTTTTTTTACAACCGTTACATTTTGATATTAACAAAGTAGCGGTTAATTATTTTTTTCCTTATTCGGCGCCCCTTTCAAGGCATAATTTTTATTTAACTATTTCTTAACGTATTTTTAGAGGTTAAGAATCCTGTACAAAATATTCATTTTGTTTAATGATTTTTAATGCGGTACGAATCTGGAATTTTAACCGATGAATTTATTATTTAAAAATCTTCATCTAAATTGAATACGTTATTTTCTTCTTTGTTGTTCATCACACCTGATTTTTGGTATTCAGCAACACGTTTTTCGAAGAAATTAGTTTTACCCTGCAACGAAATCATTTCCATAAAGTCAAATGGATTGGTTGCATTGTAGTGTTTATCGCAACCTAAGGCTAATAATAACCTGTCGGCGCAAAATTCAATGTATTGACACATCAAATCCGCATTCATGCCAATTAATTTTACGGGGATAGCGTCCGACACAAACTCTTTTTCTATCACTACAGCATCAGCAATAATTTTTAATACTTGTTCTTTTGGTAATTTATTTTCAATATGATCAGCGTATAACATACACGCAAAATCGCAGTGTAAGCCTTCATCACGAGAAATTAACTCATTACTGAAACTTAAACCTGGCATTAAGCCACGTTTTTTTAACCAAAAAATTGAACAAAACGAACCAGAAAAAAAAATCCCTTCAACTGCTGCAAAAGCAATTAAACGCTCAGCAAAGGTTCCGTTAGAAATCCATGTTAAAGCCCATTCTGCTTTTTTACCAACGCAAGGTACAGTGTCTACAGCATGTAATAATTTATCTTTTTCAGCAACGTCTTTAATGTACGTGTCTATTAATAGAGAATATGTTTCGGAATGGATGTTTTCCATCATGATTTGGAAACCATAAAAGAAACGAGCTTCAGGGTATTGCACTTCGTTTAAGAAGTTGATCGCTAAATTTTCGTTTACGATACCATCACTAGCCGCAAAAAACGCCAATACATGTTTTACAAAATGACGCTCGTTATCATTTAACTTATTATTCCAATCTGTCATGTCTTGGGATAAGTCAATTTCTTCGGCTGTCCAAAAACTGGCTTCGGATTTTTTGTAGTATTCCCAAATATCATTGTGTTTGATAGGGAAAATAACAAAGCGATCTTTGTTTTCTGCTAGTATGGGTTCTGTCATGGTTTTGTTTAATAATAGTTAATATTCTTAAACAAGAATTTTGGGAAAAAGTTTTGTTTAAAAATACGTTTTACAAATCTGATTAAAAATGATTGATTTTTTCATAAATGAAATTAACATTAGAGTGCTTGTTTTTAACAATCTGCTATTAACATTCTTTCGTTCATAACCCCTTAAGTCCCTTTATTAATAATGATTTTGGAGCTTTTATAAAAAATAATGAAAAATAATTGTATTTAGGTTTTGCTGTATACTTTTTTTTGTTAAGTAGATAGTCAATCTTGGTGTTTTTAGAGATAAATAAATCTATCGTTTCGTCGATAAAAGGCGTCTATTAAACGAAATTACATGATAAAAAAATAATCTGACATTTGTATTTTAAAAATAATTTATCGCAATTACAACCTAAGGGTTTTATTTTAGTTAAAATAATTTTTCATTTTCATGATTTAAGGATTTTATTTTTGGTGCAGAAATAGTAATACCACATTCTTTTTTTATGACAAAAGAACTGTCGCTACACCATTCGTTTTTTGAGGGTTAAGCACGGTATTAAAAAATATCGTTAATGCCATCAATGCTTTTACGTTGATCTTTTGATAAATGACCCATGGCTTGCATCATTTTATAATCGTATTCTTAAATGAAATCCACTTCAACAAAATTTAAGTGACAATGGCAATAAAAACCAAAAATGGTTAGTAAAATAGCTTTTAGATTTTTGGGCGATGCATACCGCATTTGTAAGGATGTTGTGATGCCGCCTTTGTTTAAGCAAATCATTGTATTATTTTCACTTGGTGCACTGATGCAGCAAAACTTGCCGCGGCTTGCGCAAACACCCACTGACCTGCTGCGTAAGTTAAGTTGTTGTTGTTGTTCGCAACTTGCAAAAAAGCAATTCATATCAACAAACACTACCCCGAGCCTCTTGATGTGGTGTTTATTTAGAAATACTTGCCATGGTAAAAATAAATGTATTGTAATATGTAGCTAAAAATTGCTATAAATTATAGCATATCCTTTGTATGTTTATAAATAGTGTCAACCAAAAAACTCCAATTTCTTTGTTATACTCGCCTTAAAGATGGTCATTTGCGACACTTCGGCAGGCTCAGTAACCACACTTCGACTGCGATTAGTGCAAGCAAGCAAACTCCCATTATTTATAACGATGGAGCGGTATCGCAAGCCACAAACTTGTATAATTCTTATCAGACACGGCGTTTTCTTGCAAGCACTAAATAGAATAATAAACTTGCAAAAAAAATTAAAAAATTAAAAAAATTAAAATAACGGAGATGAGTTAAATTCTAAAAAAAATGTTATTTTTGTTTTCTAAAAAATTATTAATATGATTGACTTATCAGGAATTATCTCTATTAGCGGACAACCAGGTTTATACAAAGTTGTAGCGCAATCTAAAAATGGAATTATTGTAGAAAACTTAAACGATAAAAAACGTACATCTATTAGCTCTACTGCTAAAGTTAGTTCGCTAGAAGACATTAGCATGTTTACAACCGGCGACGATAAGCCGGTTTCCGAAATCATGAAATCGATTTTTGATAAAGAAAAAGGCGGTGTATGTATTGATTCGAAAGCAGATGATAAAGCGGTAGCAGCATACTTTGAAGCAGTATTACCTGAGTATGATAAGGAGCGTGTTTACACAAGTAATATGCGTAAATTATTTAACTGGTATAACGGCTTACAATCTACTGGCAACTTAAAAGTAAAAGAAGCGGATAAAAAAGATGATGCGACTGATAAAAAAGTAAAAGTAGCTACTGATAAAAAAGCAACTGTTAAAAAAACAGCTACCAAAGACACAACTAAAACAAAAACAAGTACTGGTGTTAAAAAAACAACTGGTGTTAGAAAAACTGGTGTAGCTTAATCGGTTATATAATGAATTAAAGAGGCTGTATTCCAATGGGTACAGCCTCTTTTTATTTATCAGTCTTTCTATTAAATGTTTAGCAGTATCATTCAAACACAAAGCCGTTTGAAATATAACCTGCGTGAAAGCTTGTTTTGAAATTACCGTTTACAGAATAGATTTCGATGATTGATTTTTGTACATAATCAATCGCATCACTTACATAGATGTTATAATCAACAGGATTAACACCTAAGCCATAATATATTTTAGAGCCTTGATTAACTATTGGAGAAGCGGGTAAAGTGCCGTTAACAATAGGAAACTGACAAATACCTTTATTCAAATAATACAACGTATCACGTGTTTTGTTGATGCATAATTGATTTGGGCTGTCATTTGACATAAAATTTAAACTCAACTCTATTTGTAATGTGACAGGGTTGATGCGTACTAATTTACCAACCTGACTGGCAGTGCTACTGCCGCTTGATAAAACCCATACTTTAGAATTTTTATCGATGATGATACTGGACGCTCCTTTACCAACATTGATACTATCCGTAACCACGTCAGTAATAGCATTAATTACATAGCAATAATTAGTACTACCACTTGTTACAAATGCTTTGTTATAAATCAGTGCCATCTCTTCGGTGTTACTATAGGAAGGAATGGAACCCGTAATAGCATTTGTATTCAAATCGATTACTTGTATGGTATTTGAATATAAATCACTCACGTAAGCCTTATTATAGGTTATGGGCAATATATAACGCGGAGAATTAAGCCCCGTAATTGTTGCTGTTTTTTTTAGATTGTAAGCAGATGTGACTTCTATTTTATGAGAATTATTAACTACTAAATAATAGTTATTATTATACTTAGTCATGCTTTGACAAATATCTCCTAATACGGCATTGTTATTTTGTTGACTGTAAAAATCTTCTATAAGGGTTCCTGTAGTGGCGTCATATAAGGAAACATTGGCATTACCAGGTACATTCATAAATTGCCCTTCGTTAACAATGTATACTTTGTTGTTGGAATTAATGCTTGTAACCGTTGTTGTTGGTTTCGGAGGAGTGTCTTTTACGCAAGATGAAAAAAGTAAAAGACAAATAATGTATTTTTGAGTTTCGAATTTCGGATTTCGGATATTGTGTATCATCGTTTTTTTTGAAAAAAATCTTTTAATATGCGTGAGCACTGTTCTTCTAAAACACCCTTTACAACAACTGTTTTAGGGTGTAATACAGGTTGATTTATTTTTGAAAATCCTTTTTTATCATCACTCGCGCCGTATACTATTTTAGTAATATGCGCCCAGTGTAAAGCGCCAGCGCACATTAAGCATGGCTCCAATGTTACGTATAGCGTACAATCATTTAAATATTTACCACCAATATAATTAGCAGCTGATGTGATTGTTTGCATTTCGGCAT
>JAYVDU010000265.1:0-4741 GCA_043749245.1 Bacteroidota bacterium
ATTACACCTGCAAATTATTTTCTATGGTCGCGAATATTGCCCAGCGCGAACACACAAACCCACGGAATGTTTAATTTGCAAACAATTTGGTATCGCAGAATTATTTGTATGATGTTTGATGAGAGTTTTCAATTCACGCTTAATCACGTTTCGCTTTTAGCCGCTGCGCAACTAAAAACTCAGGCATTGAACTAGCGTTTCGCATTATTTATAATTTACACATGGTACGCCAGCGGGTGTTGACTGCGCGGCTTAGAAAAGAGTGTGACTGAGAAATGTTGGGTTGTGATTATAAGACATTTTCATTTCTCCATTTATTCTGACATTGGTTTTATCATACTTTCTATAAATTCAATTTCCTCTTTTGTCAATTTATATTTAGTGTATAATTTTCTGTCAAGTTCTTCTGTCGATTTACTCCAATCTATATCTGAATCTGTTTTAAAATTTTGAAGAGGAATAAATTTATAAGTTTTTGAAGTTGCATCCTGACTTGCTTTTCCTACGCTATGCTGAAATCTTGCAAATTTTGTAGTAAGATATTTGCAAAGGTTAGTTGCAGATAATTCATCTAATTCTAAATCTACACCTACGACTATATAGGACTCAGTACAAATTGTATTTGGACTACCTAAAAACGTATTAAGGTTGTCATCATTTAATTCAGTTCCAATATTATTTGCTCGTGGTGTATAGACCTTAAACTTGTCAATCCAATCTATATTTTTTGTGATTTCTGTTCTTTCGAGAAAACCAATCTTTTTACCTTTGCCATAACACAGTACAGAATTATCTAAACCTTCGTTGAAACTTCTAAAAATATTTGAATTCTGAATGATGTTTGCTTCTATACCAAAAGGTTTTCTTGCAGAGACATAATTTTCAAATGATTTAAATTCTTTATGAGCTTTAATTTTTTTAAGCATTTCGACCGCTATGCTATGGCGAATTAATATGTCTGAATCTTCTGTTTTTAAACTGCGTTTGTGAATTTTTGGAATTAAATCATCATTATAGGTGAAAACATTAGTTAAATCAATTGTGTTGTCATAATCCTTTTCCCATAAGAAATAACATATCCCCCCCCTCAAATTTATGTTTTGAAAAATTAATTCAGGTTTAAGAAAATCGTGCAATTCTGAAACATGTATATCATTTAGCATTTGGTCTCTAAATATACCCAAATCTTTTCCCCCGGAGTACCACCTAGTTGGCATAATCATTGAAATATACTCTGGATTTAGATTTTTAGCTAAATCAACAAACTCATTATATATGGGCGAAGCGCTGTTTTTATTTGCACCAGCATCACTTTGCTGATAAGGAGGGTTACCAACGATTATATTAAACTTCATTTTCTTTTTATTTATTTTTATAATTTCCTCTTCAATCAAATTATTTTCTTTAATTAAATTGTAAGACGTGTAGTTTTCTTCAACGAGGTTAACATCTAATTCAAGTAGGGAGTAAACTTTTCTGTTAAACTCGTAAGCTATTTTTGATGTTGGAATAGAGTAAAAATTGTTGGCAACTTCTTTGCCAAACTTTTTATAAACTGCATAAACAAATTCACCTTGTTTAGCTGCAATATCCAAAAGCATTGTAGAATTATCAATTGCTTTAACTGGTAATGCGTTAATAATTAAGTCTGTAACAATTTCAGGAGTTACAATTTCAGAATCTGACAAGCGACTAAATTTTTTCATTGCATTACTCGCTCTTTCTATAGGAGAAATTACAGTATCATTTGCTAATGAATTGATATTTTGAATTTTATAATCTAATTCACTTAAAATAAAAGGATTGATGTGTCTTTGAAATAATGAAAGTATTTCCTTGTCAAGATTCAAATTTGAAGCAATTCTTAAATTATCAGCAGTTTTATTAATCTGACTAATAACTTCTTGCAAAGATTTAACTCTCGAATCTGTTAAAAATGCAAAGAATAAAATTCTTGCATAATACATAGCAAATTGTCCTTTATAATCTGTTTCTACTACGACCTTTTGAGATTTGTTCTTTTCATTGCCTTCATTTTCAACATCAACATTGTAAGTTGGAACATCTATATCTGTTTCATCATCTTCCCCCTTTGAAGGTTTAATTTCTAGCCCTAGACGAGAGCCGATTTTCCCTTGTTTTTCAATTTCAGCTTTGATTTCTGCTATATCTAACAAAGAATAATCAATTGATATAGTCGTAGCTTCATCAAACACGCTTCTGCTACTTGAATACTGTCTAATTGCATCAAGAATATCGGCTGGTTGTATTTGGACAATTTTATTTTTATTCAATACAACTATAGGAGATATTTCTAGCTCCTTTCTTATTCTATCTTCTAATTTGTTATTTCCATTAGAAACTGTATTTACGTTGTATATCTTTGATTTATGTTCCTGCATTTGAAACATTCTATTTGGGTTAAAATCAACCAATAAAGTTTGTGGTTTCATATTGTATTTAACCACATCACCATTTGGCTCTTTGTAAACTTTTATGAATTGATTCTGTAAACGAAAAATTGCTTGATCGTATTCTTGAGGAGAGGCAGTATCTTTGAGATAAAGAATAGTGTCCCATTCTGGAACTGTGCTGCCAGTTAGCATCTTGTTTACTGTTAAAGTTATCGTTTTTATATTTTCACTTTCACATTTTTTTATTTTGGATTGTACGGTTTGTGTGTCTTTATATTTTTTTTCATTTTCAACACCAGTGATATTTATGATTTCATAGTTACTAAGATGTTTAAATTCGTTGTTCTTGATTAATTCTTCTAATGCGTCACATGATGCTCGATAAGGCAATACACAAATAATATGACGGCACATTTTGCCATCTTTTATTTTATCATAATCCAAGAAACTCAATAAATTGGCATCTTTTTCTGAACCATCAATTACGTTTAATAAGTCAATAATTTCATGCTCGTATTTGAATTTTGTATGAAGCCTATTTTTCTTGTCTATAGTTATTGATTGTGGTTTAAAAAGTTCTGAAAAAGCGTAGGTGATACCTTTGTTTTTCATTTCTTCCATTTTTTTTCTGGAAGATTCATTTGGATTAAATGCAAACCGTATCATTTGAGGGAAACCATAATAAGGGTTATCCCATTCTTTAATTTCGTCTTTATTAAGGTTTTCTAAATCCCATTTTTCTTGGTCTTCTGCAATGTTTGAAAATTGATAGAACGCGATAATGTCATCATTTGTGAATTCGCTATTCATCAAAATCCGATAAGGAGTTCCAGAAAGGTGAATGCGAATCTTAGCTTTAAAAAATTTGGTTGGCTCTTCCAAATCATCTAAAGTATTGTCATAGAGTTTTAATTCACTTTCTATCTCTTTTGTACTTAAATTTTCTTCTTTTAAAACTTTTCCGTATTCCTCCGCTCTAGCTCCAAAATGTGTTTCATCGATTATCAATAAATCAATTCGATTATCAAATATTTCTTTGTGTTTTGTTTTTATTACATCTCCTTGAAGGTCTTGTAAGGTTAGAAATAAAACAATTTTTTCATTTGCCTTCTGTTTCTCTGCTATTATCGTATCACTTTGCAAGAGAGATTTACTATCAAGAAAACTATATCCATCAAATTTAATATGGCTTTCCACAGTCTTTTTCCATTCTTCTTTTACATCAGCTTTTGCAGAAACCACAACCACCAATTTAGCTTCAATTTCAACTGCACAACACATTGAGGTGAATGATTTACCAAAACGCATTACTGCATACATCAATAAATTTGTTCTACCTTTATTAATCGCTTCTCGAAACTTTTCTATTGTTTCTTGTTGATTTGGTCTAGGGTTGTAATTTTCAGTTCTATTGTAAGTATGGGTAATCGGAATATGACTTTCATCAAAACGATAATACTGATATTTTGAATCGTTATTCTTATGCCCATCCTTAATATCATCTATTGCATTTTCCAAGTCTTTTTCTGTTACATTTTTGAAAAACTCGTTAGAATAATAAGGGATGCTTTTGAAAGAATCACGCGCTAAACGATTTCTTTTTAACTCATTTTCTAAGTAATAATGAACTGCATAGTCTCTAAAAAATGTTTCATCATTAACTTTTGCTACATTTTCAAACTTCTTTTCAAGGTTAGGAAAGTATTTTCTCCATTCTTTTAATCTTATTTCTATTGGGCGGTAAGTATCGCCAACTTTTAGATAATTTGGTATTGTTTCAGTGGAAAAAGCATAGATATGTGGTTCAACTCTTCCGATGATTATTTCATCTAGTATATCTACATTAATATTGTTTATTTCAGCCATATCTACTTATTTAACAGGCCAACAAACCTAGTTATTTTACCTTTTTTATCTGTCAGTTTATCTTTTTCCTCCCAATCCATAATGTTGCAATAAACTCCATTATGTAACAACAATTTTTGGGATTTACATCCCTTGCAATAAATCGTTTCATTTTCAGAATTACCGAATAAATCAGTATTCTCTTGGATTATATTATAACAACTATTAGGCACAACTCCTTTTAAACCATCCATTTGCCAAATATTCCACGAAATAATATAAGCTATATTTTGAATGGATTCGAGTAAGGGTTCATTTTCAAATTTATGAGTATAATTCTCGATGAATGTAAATAGCAACGCTTCACGAGCCAAAAGCAAACTATCCCCCTGCCATTCAAAACCGTAAGTATTTTTATATGCTGTTTGAACAGCTTGTAACCATTCAACAGTTGAATCCACATTTTCATTAATTACTCTCAA